>JAIRZC010000182.1 GCA_031267455.1 Accumulibacter sp.
AGCTTGAAAACCTTGAGCTTTCCCGTCGCGGGGACATGCGGGCCGCGGCACAGGTCGACAAAATCGCCCTGGCGGTAAAGCGAGATTTCCTGATCTTCGGGAATCGATGCGATCAACTCAGCCTTGTAGCGCTCGCCCATCGATTCGAAATAAGCGATCGCGTCGCCACGCTTCCAGACTTCGCGCGCGATCGGAATATTCTTTTTCGCAAGCTCAACCATCCGCCCTTCTATCGCGGAAAGGTCTTCGGGCGTAAAAGAACGCTCGAACGAAAAATCGTAGTAGAAGCCATTTTCAATGACCGGGCCGATCGTGACCTGCGCGTTGGGGAAGAGTTGCTTGACCGCGTGCGCCAGAAGGTGGGCGGTTGAATGACGGATGATTTCCAGACCGTCGGTGTCTTTTTCTGTAAGGATCAAAAGTCTCGCGTCGTTTTCAACCCGGAACGACATGTCGACCAGATGACCATCGATCTTCCCTGCAAGCGCTGCTTTTGCCAAGCCGGCGCCGATGCTTCTAGCAACATCGTCGACCGACGCTGGCTCGGCGAATTGACGCCGAGAACCGTCAGGCAGGGTAATAATCGGCATATATTTTGATTCTGAGATATTGATTCTTGAAACGAATGCTCCATCCACATTCGCGAAAACCGGAAAATCGCGAATTCCGGCTTTTATCGATTCCGCTCATAAATCGCTCACGCCGCGAAGATGAACCACTTTGAGCGTGGATGCACGATCAAGCGGCTTTGACGCGGAGCATTTTGGAATGGAACTCTCCCTAAGCTATATTAAAGCTTGCCAGTATAGCCCAGCCGAAAAAATTTAGCCACTCCTCGCCATCTCTTCATCCCGTGGGTAAAAAACCCTGCTGGAAAACACTGGATGATGGCCGTTCGATGGACTCGGGCGGGCACCGCGTCAATCCGGCGAATCCGTCCCGGACGCGCCGCGAGAAGCGGGTTCGAAAGGCTTGATCCGCGGCAACCAGCGTGGCACCTCGCGCTTGTACGCCAGATAGTCCGGCCCGAAACGGTTTTCGAGGCTTTTTTCCTCGACGAAGGGAAAATAGAGCATATTGCCCCCGAGAAACAACGCGAAGATGCCCATGGGAAGCCAGGAATTCAGCAGCAATGCTTCGGCGATCAGCAAGGTCAGCACGCTCGTTATCATCGGATTCCTCACGTGTCGGTAAGGGCCTTCGACGACCAGGTACTTTGGCGGAGTCCAAGGCGCCGCCGTTCCCCGCCCCTTTTTCGCGAAAAGCCACATCGTCCAGGCGGCAAGCGACAAACCGACGCACAGAAGAACGCAGCCCGCGGTAAATAGAGGGATCGAACTGAATTCCCAGCGATAATCCGCAAGATAAAGTGCCAGCGCCGGGAAAAAAACGAGAACGCTTCCCGGCAGGATGAGTATTGTCCTGACCCATTCGAAAAACATAGTTCATCCCCCTTGCCGCATTCTCCTTTCCGCGAGGGGAAAGTCAAGCGGAGTTCCCATCATCCGTATCCCTATACGCGAGCGCGTGCTCGTAAAGCAGCTTTTTCCCCGCGCCGGTCATCGCGTGCGTGAGTCTCGCGGCCTGACTGACGGACAGCCCATCGTCGAGCAGGATGCGCAGTACGCGTTCGCTCTCGTCGCTATCGACGGAAGCTTTCGATGCTCCGAGCAGCAGGACAAATTCGCCGCGTCGTCGGTTCTCGTCGGCGCGCAGCCAAGCCGGCGCTTCGCAAAGCGGACACGTGTATATCGTCTCGAAGAGCTTGGTCAGTTCCCGAGCCAGGACGAGCACGCGATCTTTTTCGAAAATCGCGGCCATCTCGTCGAGCGTCTCAAGGATGCGATGCGGCGCTTCGTAAAAAACGATCGTATAGGGGATCTTGAGCAAATTCCGCAGCGCATCTCCACGCGCCTTGGTCTTGGGCGGCAAAAAGCCGTAAAAAAGAAAGCGCGGATCGGGAAAACCCGCCCCCGAGAATGCGGTAACCGCCGCGCATGGTCCCGGAAGCGGAACGATCCGGAATCCGGCGTCACGCGCGCGCGCGACGAGCCGCGAACCGGGGTCGGAAACTGCCGGTGTTCCGGCATCGGAAACGAGTGCTACCGACTCGCCCTTTTCGAGACAACCAAGAACACGCGACGCGGCGCTCTCCTCGTTGTGCGCATGCAGGGCGAAAATATGCGCCGCAGTGCCGATGCGTTTCAAAAGCGGCGCGCTGTGCCGCGTATCCTCGGCGGCGATCCACTTGACCCCGCGAAGCGTTTCGACCGCGCGATGCGTGATGTCATCCAGATTACCGATCGGAGTCGGGACAACATATAATACGGGAGATTCTTCTGTCATCTCTTTGCGTTGGGCACCTAAATCTTCGGCAAACATGGACAACGATAGCACGAGTGGAGCCGGCCGGCACGCCGAGCAAATCGCCGCGCGCTTTCTCGAAAAGCGCGCGCTGTCCGTCATCGAACGGAATTACCGTTGTAAGGTCGGAGAAATCGATCTTATCTGCAAAGACGGCGCAAGCCTCGTATTCGTCGAAGTCCGCCTGCGGAAAAACAGCGCTTTCGGCGGCGCTGCCGCGAGCATTACCCCGGATAAGCAACGGAAAATCGCCCGCGCGGCTCAGCATTACCTCACCGCGAAACGAAAAATCGGTGTTATCTGCCGTTTCGATTGTGTCGTCCTCGATTCGCTCGATAAAAACTCCGTGGAATGGATCCGCAATGCCTTTTTCGCTGAATGATCCCTTTTCCAATCGCCCACGCCTTTGTCGATCGTAGACGGTGGTGAACCGTCATTTATGGACGAATGAGCGATTTACGAGATTCACGCTCGAATCGTGGGATATTGTCTGCGATACAGGAAGGAGAAGGGCGAGCTTTTCGCTCATCGATGGAGAAAATCAGGCGTTCCCCGATGGCTCGATCGGACGTTTGGGGCGCCGGTGCTGGCGTTTGAGCGGACGCCCTTCTTTCCGCGGCTTGTTTTCGGGCGCCTGACGGGCTTCCACCGCGAATTTCGCGCCCGGGAAACTGCGTGTCCCTTGAGTGTTTTTCCATTCGGACTGCGGTTTTTCGCGATTGCCCGGTGCCGTTCGGATTTCGAGTTCGTTCAACTCGTCCCATTCTTCGTCGGTGCGATCCCGTTCAGGGATGGCCAAAAGCTCGCGCATCCGGCGGCGCAAGTCACTGGTCTGCAGGTCGTTCTCGTTCATGTGGCATCACTAATTTTCAATCTGCACCCGCAACCGGGCAAAACGGCACGAAGGCAGAAGTCCAAAACCCGACTCCCCTGCCTTTCCCCTGCTTGATTATCCCACTGAAAGAGGAGGTTTCCAACTGACAAGTGTTTTTGATGAAAAACCAAAATTCGCCGAAAGCTTCGCGAGGGCGACTCACTCCCTATATAATAAGTTTTTTCCTTCTTCTGAAAAACGCATGGAAGCCGAACAAGTCAACCAGATCGCCAATCGTCTCGCGGATATCGCTCAGCGCGCCGTGGAACTCCGGAGGTATCTTTGAATACGATCGGAAATCCGATCAGCTGAACGCGGTACAACGCGAACTCGAGAATCCGAGGGTCTGGGACAACCCAGAGCGAGCCCAGGCGCTTTCAAAGGAAAAAAGCGCGCTTGAAGATGTCATCCTGACTCTTGATCGCATAGAGAGTGGCTTGAAAGACGCGAATGAACTTTTTGACATGGCGCGCGAGGAAGACGACGAAGCGACTCTGCTCTCGCTCGTCTCCGATGTCGACGTGGTCGAAAAATCGGTCGCTGCGCTTGAGTTTCGCCGTATGTTCAACAATCCCGCTGACCCGCTCAATTGCTTCGTCGACATTCAGGCCGGCGCGGGCGGAACAGAAGCTCAGGACTGGGCATCGATGCTCCTGCGCATGTACATCAGGTACGGTGAGCGCAAGGGCTATGTCGTCGAGGTTCTCGAGGAATCCGAGGGAGATGTCGCGGGAATCAAGACGGCTACGATCAAGTTCTCGGGGGGGTATTGCTTTGGAATATTTCGTTCCGAAACGGGTATTCATCGGCTCGTTCGCAAATCGCCCTTTGATTCGAACGCGCGCCGGCACACGAGTTTTGCTTCGGTCTTTGTCTACCCGGAAATCGACGACTCGTTCGAAGTCGGGGTCAACCCCGCCGACCTGCGAATCGACACCTACCGAGCATCGGGCGCCGGCGGGCAACACATCAACAAGACCGATTCTGCCGTCCGGATCACGCACCTTCCGAGCGGAATCGTCGTCCAATGCCAGAATGACCGTTCGCAGCACCGCAATCGCGCCGAAGCGATGGCGATGCTCAAATCCAGGCTTTACGATGTCGAACTGAGAAAGCGCCAGGCTGAACAGCAAAAGCTCGAGGATTCAAAAACCGATATCGGCTGGGGACACCAGATCCGTTCCTACGTGCTCGACCAGGCGCGCATCAAGGACCTGCGGACGAATATCGAAATCGGAAATACCCAGAGCGTTCTCGATGGCGACCTCGATCCATTCATCGAGGCCAGCCTGAAGCAGGGCGTGTAAACCCCATCCTCCATTTTCAACGCACCGGCGCGCCATGTCAGAAAATTCGATCAACATTCCTGCGCAAGACGAAAACCACATTATCGCCGAACGCCGCGCGAAGCTTGCCGAATGGCGCGCCAACGGTAAAATCTACCCGAATGATTTCAAGCGCGAAATCGAAGCGGGCGAAATCTTCGAGCGCCATGGCCAAAAAAGCGGAGAAGAACTCACCGCATCCCCGGTAGAAGCGAGAATCGCTGGTCGTATCTTGTTAAAACGGGTGATGGGGAAGGCTTCGTTCGCCACACTTTCCGATTTCTCCGGACGCCTCCAGCTCTACGTCGCGCGCGATAAAGTCGGCGAGGATACCTACGCCGCTTTCAAACGATGGGATATCGGTGACATCGTCGGCGCCGCCGGTCTCCTCTTTCGAACGAAGACTGGCGAATTGAGTCTCCAATGCGCTGAAATCCGGCTCCTGTCGAAATCCCTGCGTCCGTTGCCGGAAAAGTTCCACGGCTTGACCGACCCAGAGCAAAAATACCGGATGCGCTATCTTGATCTGATCATGAATGCCCCAGCGCGCGAGGCATTCATCGCGCGAAGCCGCATCGTCCAGTCGATCCGCGACTTCATGATCGGCCGGGGCTTTCTTGAGGTCGAGACGCCGATGATGCACCCCATCCCCGGCGGCGCGGCAGCGCGCCCTTTCGTGACACGCCATAACGCGCTCGACATGCCGCTCTATCTGCGCATCGCGCCCGAACTCTATCTGAAAAGGCTGATCGTCGGCGGTTTCGAAAAAGTCTTCGAAATGAATCGCAACTTCCGGAATGAGGGAATGAGCCCGCGTCACAATCCGGAATTCACGATGATGGAATTCTACGAGGCGTATTCCGAATACCAAAAACTGATGGACTTCACCGAAGAAATCCTGCGCCATGCCGCGCGATTCGCGCTCGGAAAGGAATGCTTCGAGTACCAGGGGCGAACGATCGATTTTTCAAAGCCTTTCGAGCGTCTGACGCTCACACGGGCGATCATGAAGCATCACCCGCGTTGCACCGAAGAGCAACTCTCCGATCCAAGTTGGCTCCGCGCGGAACTTATCGCGATGAACGCCAAAATCAAGCCGGAGATGGAAGTTGGCGCGTTGCAACTTTTGATGTTCGAAGAAACGGCGGAAGCGCAGCTCTGGAAGCCGACCTTCGTCGTCGGCTACCCTTCCGAAGTCAGCCCACTGGCGCGGCGCAGCGACGAAAATCCGCTTCTCACCGACCGTTTCGAGCTTTTCATCGCCGGTAGGGAAATCGCCAACGGTTTTTCCGAACTCAACGATCCCGAGGACCAGGCAGAACGCTTTCTTGCGCAAGCCAAGGCAAAGGATACTGGGGACGAAGAAGCGATGTACTACGACGCGGACTATATTCGCGCCCTGGAATACGGCATGCCGCCGTCGGGCGGCTGCGGTATTGGAATCGATCGCTTTGTCATGCTGTTGACCGACTCGGCCAACATCCGCGACGTCATTCTCTTTCCGCAAATGCGGCCGGAATAAATAGGCAGGTGTGTGGATGGTACATGTAATCTATTAGCAAAGGGAATGATATGAGACGCGGCGCGAGCATTGGAATCGTTTTCGCGTTGGCGGTCGTTCTGGTCGCCTGTGAGCGATTGCGTACATCGACGGAAGACCGGATCAACGCGGCGGTAGCGGTTTCCGCCGAAGCGCGCGAGGCCAGGCAAGCCTTCGATGACCTCGCGCGCAGCCTGTCGTCCGTCAATACCGAGAAGACGACCAATGAATATCGTAGCCGGCTAAAGGTCCGCGCGCTGGAATGCGCCCACGGGTATTCGCCGTCGATACTGGACAGCCGGAAAAAGGTACGCGACGCCTTGACCGATACCGAATGCTTCCGCCGCTTCGACGAATCCCTGGCTCAATGGATAAACATGCGCCGCGTCGGCCTCTTGCTGTCCGCGCCGCCGTTGCGACCGATACCCGATGATCCCGCGGTTGCCTTGCCCGCCGATGGCCCCATTCGTCAGGCCAGCTTTGCCTCACAGGCCGGTGTTGCGGTTCTGGCAACGGATGCGAGCTTCAACGTGCTGGACCTCGGCGATGGAACGATGATCCATTCCAGCGATAGATCCCGCAGAGACCTCATCGGAGCACTCTCGCCCAACGGTCGCCTGCTGGTGACCGCCGAGGGCGGCGATTCGGTACTCGTTGATTCGGAGACCGGTCAGGCGCTGGTGCGCTTTGCAAGAACGCGAGCCCATCATTTTTTTTGGGTTGCCGACTTCGGGGCAATTTACAAGCCTGAAAACCAACAAGGGCCAATCTTCTCCGACTTCACCCGCGGAGTCGAAACCCGGATCCCCGTCAACATATTCCTTGAAAAAGTGGTAGCAACTTCAACGAACGGTCGCTATGCGTTGCTGGGGGGCAGACGGGTTGGAATCGTCGACATCGTTGCCGTACCGCAGGGCTGGACGGTGAAACTCGTCAGCGAGGTCGGGCTGGACTACTCACCCA
>JAIRZC010000023.1 GCA_031267455.1 Accumulibacter sp.
CGCCCAAAGTACTCAAAAAAACCGATTGTCCCGAGCTTCCTTAAAGTCCAGACGGATGCTTTTTCCAGCATAGCTGCAAGCGCCGCAGGGCGTCCGGCAACGGTTTTTCCTTGCGCGAGACGGGGTCGAAGCTGGCTCGTATTTCGCGCAGACGCGACTCGGGCGTCGGGTGCGTACTCACGAAGGCGGGAAGAGATGAAGCCCTGGGGTATTTTTTCGTAATGTGGACAAAAAATTCGTCGGCGCCGTTGGTGTATCCATAGCGCGCTTTCAGCGCCGAAAGCGCCGCCGCGTTGGCTTCGGCTTCCTGCTCGCGCGAAAACGAGAGCTGCGTGAAACCCGCGGCCCAGGCGACGAGCGATCCTCCGTCGGCGTTTCCGATGAGGACGCTGAGAAGCAGGGCGACGGAAACGCCGCCTCCCAAAGAGACGATGGGATCGCGGCGCCGGACGTGCGCGATTTCGTGCGCGATCACCATCGCAAGGCCGTTTTCCGTATGGATGTTTTCGATCAGGCCGCGGTTGACGGAAACATTTCCGCCCAGGGTCGCAAAAGCGTTGGGGTCGCGCGCATCGGAGAGATGCACGCGAATCTTCATTTCCTCCGGAAGCTCCATCACGCCAGCCAGACGGTCCGACATCGATTGCAGAGACCGCAAACCTTCTTTTTCTTCGGCGGCGCACGCGCCTGAAAAATGACTGCGAAGGATCCCGTTTTTTTCAGAGAGCGAATCGTTCAGCATCGCTTCGTATCTGAAAGGGATTTTCGGCGCGAAGAGGCGCGCGCCGAAAAAGACGAGGGCGGCGAGCGGGACGACGACGATGACGACTCCGGCGCAAAGCCGCAGGAAGTCCGTCACCGGACGCTTTTCGCTGACGTTGACTTCGTGCGGAACTTCGGGATTCGAATATTCTTCGATCATTCGGAACGCTCTTTCATTCCATCCGCTTGATTCCCCGGCCGCCGCGCCTTTTCGGAACCCGCCGCGTCATGGCCGCCCTTACCGTTCCCCTGCCGCGTCAGGCGCTTTTTCGCTGCGGAAGATCGCGCGCGCGGAGCGCCGTCCCATAGGCAAAAAGCTCCGCGCAGGCCAAGCCTTGCTGCCCGCCGCCGCCCTGATTCTTTGTCAGCATGCATGTTTCCAGGCGGACGTTGAAAATGACTTTCGCGCCTATCCGCACGGCTTCTTCCTTCATTCGAAGGATGGCTTCGCGGCGCCCCCTGTCCATCATCGATTCGAAACTCGTCAGGCGGCCGCCGAATAATTTTTTCAGCGCGGCGATCATCTGCCGGAAGTAGTCGCTGCTCATGACAACCGAGCCGGAAACGAGCGCGAATTCGTGGCCCGCGTAGAGCGCCGGGGGCATTTTTTCGTTGAAAATCAGTATGCCGCTCAGCTCCGCTTCGCGCGCGCGTATCGAACTGTAGTGCTTTTTCTCGCCGATCACGCCAAAAAAATAGGCGACGACGAGCAAGACGACGGTTACGCCAACAGCAATGAGGTCTTCCATTTTTACACCTTGCGTTCGAGAACGACGGCAGTGCCGTAGGCGAGTATTTCGGCAGCGCCCGCGGCAATGTTCGCGGTGCTGAACCGAACATTGATCACGGCGTTCGCGCCGACGGCACGCGCCTGGCTGCTCATCCGGTCAATGGCTTCCTGGCGGGATTCGTTCAGCAATTCGGTATAGCAGGCGAGTTCGCCGCCGACGATGTTCTTGAGTCCCGCCATGAGGTCCCGGCCAATGTGCTTGGCGCGAACCGTGCTGCCTTGAACCAGGCCGAGGTGTTTTGTAATGGCGTACCCTTGCAGATATTCGATATTGCTGAGCAGAATGTTTTCGGTTTTCATCTATTTCCCTTTCCTGAACGTTTATAAAAAAACACCGGCGCCCGTTTTGCCCTTTCGAACGAGGCGCAATCATAGCGTATTCACGCCGTTTCCTCCGCCCGGCAGAGGCGCGGGCAGGCGTCGCGCCCGCCATAGACGAAGGCAAGCTGCGAAAAACGTCCGGCCAGAAGACGCAAGGCGTCGAGGGACGCGTCCAAAACGCAGAATCCGGATTCGACGGGCCAGTCGCCACGGTCGGCACAATGCCTCGTCGGGTAGAAACGCCGACCGCTCCGGCGAATTTCGCGTTCCAGTTCCGTATTGCGTACTTCGTTCGCGTCCGGCGCCTCGGCGAGACGCCCGCCGGGATTGTGCGCCGTCACGACCCCCCATTCACGACAGCCCGATATCTCCAGGAAACGCGCGAATTGTGCGTTGCGCCCACCGATCCGCAGGTCGAAATTTTGATCGGGCGTCTCGATGCGATAGGTCGTCGCCCGGAAGGCCGTTTCAAGCGCGCCGAAATTCATTCGTCGTCCTCGGGGACGATTTCCTCGATTTCATCGATCTCTCCGAGCCGCGCCATCGATTCGCCCGTGGGCAGGGCTTCGACGTTTTTGAGCTTGCGCTCGATCTGCCGGGTGCGCCGACCGGCCGACTCGATGCTTTTCGTCGCCTGTTCGAGCTTTTTGCGCGTCGCGTCGAGCACGTCGCCAAAGCGGGAGAATTCGGTCTTGACGGCGCCGAGGATTTCCCAGACTTCCGATGAGCGTTTTTCGATCGCCAGTGTCCGAAAACCCATTTGCAGGCTGTTCAGCAAAGCGGCCAGCGTCGTCGGTCCCGCCAGGACAACGCGGAAATCGCGCTGGAGCAGTTCGGCAAGGCCGGGACGGCGCAGGGCCTCGGCGTATAGGCCTTCGACCGGCAGATAGAGGATGGCGAAATCGGTCGTATAGGGCG
>JAIRZC010000249.1 GCA_031267455.1 Accumulibacter sp.
GACGAGTATCGGCAGACTCGCGGTCATTTTTCTCCATTTCCTTCGCGTGCGCGTTTTTCATCAACCTCGTCCAGCGCGGGCGCGCCGGCGGTTTCATCCTTCTTTTCTTTGTTCGCGCACGGCAACCAGACGACGAATCGCGTCCCCTTGCCGGGAGTCGAATGCACATCGATCGTTCCGGCGTGCGCCCGTACCACACCGAGCGCGATCGCGAGACCGAGGCCCGTCCCCTGATTCCGGGTCGTGAAGAAGGGTTCGAATATCCTCGCTTTTATTTGCGCGCTGACGCCTATGCCTGTATCATTCACGATGATTTTCACACGGCGCCTGTCGATCCGGGCGGAAAGACTGACTTCGCCCGCGCGTTTGTCGTTCTCTTCGCAGGCCTGGAGGGCGTTTTCGAGCAGATTGAGCAAGGCCCCGCCCAGCGCCTTGCGGCTTCCGGTGATTATAGTGCGATCCGCTGGGGCGTGGAACGAAAAAGCGACGCCTTTCTCGCGACAGAGCGGCTCGACGGTGCGCGCCATTTCGGCAAGCAGGTCGAAAACCGGGATGCGCTCGCGCCCGATGCTTTCCCCGCGCGCAAACAGCAAAACGTCCTGGATCAAACGCTCAAGGCGTTTCAACTGCTCGGTCGCCTTGCCGGAGAATCGCGCGCGCGCGGCCTCGGAAAGTCCGGGCCGCGACAGATTGGCGCTGTAGAGCAGCGCCGCCGCGAGCGGCGTCCGCAATTGATGCGCCAGCGACGCCGCCATTTCTCCCATCGCCGCCAGCCGCTGCTTTCTTTCCATCCCTGCCTTCAATTCGTGCGCGGCGGTCATGTCGTGTATTAGCAGGAGATTTCCGCCGGACGAATCGAGCGGACTTTCGGCAATCGAGACGCGAAGTTTTCCTAGAAGCCATTCCTCGGGCGTTTCGGTCGGTTCGAGCGTCGAGCGCACCGAAGGCCAGGTGTTTCCGATCAATGTGTCCCCGAGCATTTTCCGCGCTGCGGGATTGGCCTCACTGACCGTTCCATCGTTTGCGAGGACGACGACACCCGCCGGCAAGGCGTTGAGCAGCGAGGCCAGGCGTTCGGAAAGGGCTTCCTTTTCTTCATATTGCCGACGCAATTCACCGTTGGCGATCGCGAGCTGCTTCGTCAACGATTCCGCGCGCGCTTGCAGGGTTTCGTAAGCCAGCGTCAGCTCGCGCGATCTTTGATTGAACAGATCGAAAGCGAGTTGGAGTTCGCGCGCCTTCGGATCGGGCGGAACGATTTGCGTCACTTTGTCCATTGGGGAAGAAAACCCGGAAAATAACAGATACAATAGTAGAATATTTCCCGGCGTTTTACGTTTTTTACCCAGTAATTTCGGAATTTAGACGCTATCGACAGCATGGCCGCCACCGAGATCGACGCGACAAGCTCTCCGCCGCCCCCGCCGGACGCGGAGAATCCGACTTTGAAGGATCGGTTGCGCGCCATGCTTGCGCGGCTCGACAACTCACAGAAAATCCTGCTGATGGTTTCGAGCGCGATCATCGTCGCCTTGTTCATCGTCAGCGCGCTTTGGCTGCGCCAGGAAGAATTCCGGGTACTCTTTTCAAACCTCTCGGAACGCGATGGCGGAACGATCATCTCGGCGCTCGAACAACAGAATATTCCTTATAAATTCGGCCCGAACGCTTCTTCGATCCTGATTCCCGCCGACCGGGTCTATGATGTTCGCCTGCGCCTCGCGACGCAGGGAATTCCCAAGGGCGGCAACGTAGGGTTCGAGATCATGGAAAACCAGAAGTTCGGCACCAGCCAATTCGCCGAACAGGTCAATTTTCAGCGCGCGCTGGAGGGCGAGCTTTCCAGGACAATCCAATCGATCGCCGCCGTGCAGGATTCGCGCGTGCATCTGGCCATTCCCAAGCCGACGGTATTCGTTCGTGAGGAAGCAAAGCCTTCCGCGTCGATCTTCTTGAATCTCTATCCAGGGCGTTCCCTCGATCCCCGGCAGATCGCCGGAATCCAGAATCTCGTCGCCGCGAGCGTCTCGCAGCTGACCCCTTCGAACGTCACGATCATCGACCAGAACGGCGCCCTGCTCTCGCAGATCAAAAACAAACTGCTCGAAGCCGGACTCGATCCGACGCAACTCAAATACGTCCAAGAGATCGAGGCGATTGCGATCAAGCGCATCGAGGATATTCTGCTTCCGATCGTCGGCAAGGGAAATGCCCGCGTCCAGGTTGCCGCGGACATCGACTTTTCCCAGAGCGAACAGACCGCCGAAACGCATCGCCCGAACACGACGCCGCCGGAGATCGCGATCCGAAGCCAGCAGACGAGCGAGGCGACGACCCGCTCGCCGTCCGCGCAAGGCGTCCCAGGCGCATTGACGAATCAACCGCCGGTCCCGGCGACCGCGCCGATCGAGTCGCCGCCGGGCGAAGGCGATTCGCCTTTGCCGCAGCCGCCCCTGAATACCCGCAAGGAATCGACGACCAATTACGAGGTCGACCGGACCATCCGGTATACGAAACAATCCATTGGCGTTATCCGCCGTCTCTCGACCGCCGTCGTCATCAACTACCGCAGGGACGCCCGGGGCGTTCCGAGGGCGCTTCCCGAAGCCGAAGTCCGGCAGATCGATTCTCTCGTCAGGGAGGCAATGGGATTCAGCGCGGAACGCGGCGACTCTGTTTCGATCGCCAACGCATCCTTTACGGCGGCCGTCGAGGCGCCTGAAATTCCACTCTGGAAAAATCCGGAAACTCTGGCTATCCTTAGGGACATGTTCAAATATCTCCTGATTGCAATTATCGTCGCCTATCTGATCTTCAAGGTCATTCGTCCGATCGTCAAGGTAATGCTCAAAGACCCGGAAGAGGAAAAGAAGAAGGAGCAGGAGCGGGAGCGGGAAAAACAGGAGGCGGAGGAAGCTTCGAAAAAAACCGAATCCGCCGCCCAGGGCAGCGCACCGGGAGAAGCTCCCACCCCGGCTGCGGGCGGGGGACGCGAGGGGGATTCTTCGCTTCCCGAATTCATGTCGCCGGCATCATATGACCAAATGCTCCTCCAAGTAAGGAATATTGCGAAGAAAGACCCGAGAGCCATCGCCAACATCATCATGGACTGGACGGGTTCCAATGCAAACAATTGACGAGGGCGTGGAAAAAAGCGCGATCCTCATGTTCGCGCTCGGCGAAGATATCGCTTCGGAGGTATTGAAGCATCTCGGCCCCAAGGATGTCCAGAGGATCGGCTACGCGATGGCCATGCTCAAAAGCGTCCCACGCGCGCGGGTCGAGGAAGTGCTGGACGAGTTCTACCATATTGCGTCTGAAAAGGCGATGGTCCACGTCGATACCGAGGCGTATGTCCGCGCCGTCCTCACGAAGGCGCTCGGCGACGACAAGGCGGCGAACCTCATTTCGCGCATCCTGTACGGCGGCGAGACCCACGGTATCGAGGGACTGCGCTGGATGGACGCGCCGACTGTCGCGGACCTCATCCGAAACGAGCACCCGCAGATCGTCGCGACGATCCTCGTCTATCTCGAATACGACCACGCGAGCGCGATCCTCAATTGCTTCAACGAACGGCTCCGCAACGATGTTGTCCTGCGAATCGCCACGCTCGACGGCGTCCAGCCCACCGCCTTGAAAGAATTGAACGATGTCATGCTCCAGCTTCTCGCTGGATCGTCCAATATCAAGAAGGCCGCGCGGGGCGGCGTGCACACGGCCGCCGAAATCCTCAATTTCATGGGGACGGTGAACGAAACCTCGGTCATCGACGCGATACGAGAATACGACGACGATCTCGCGCAGAAGATCCTCGACGAAATGTTCGTCTTTGAAAACCTCATCGACCTCGACGATCGGTCGATCCAGATTCTCCTGCGCGAGATCCAGTCGGATTCACTGATCATCGCGATGAAAGGGACGACCGAGAACCTGCGCGAGAAAATCTTCAGGAACATGTCTCAGCGCGCGGCGGAAATGCTCCGCGAAGACCTCGAATCGCGCGGGCCGGTGCGCCTCTCCGAAGTCGAAGCCGAACAGAAGGAAATCCTGAAGATCGTGCGCCGCCTCGCGGACGAAGGACAGATCGTCCTTGGTGGCGCGGGCGGCGAAGAAATGGTCTGATCCCCCGACGATGCCGGCAATCATTATCCCGAAAGAAAAACTTGCGGCCTACCGGCGATGGGAGGCCTTGGATTTTACTGAGGGAAAAAAAGCGGAATTGCGGATGAAAGAGGTGTCTCCGGAGGATGAAATACCCAGGGACGCGCTGCCGCCCGAGCCGGAAGTCGCGGGCGAAGACGCTCCGCCTTCTTCCGAAAAAACCATGGAAAACCCGCCGAGCGTTTCCGAGGCGCTGCCGCTCGAGGAAACGCCGCTCCCCGAAGAAGGCATCGAGGCGCC
>JAIRZC010000065.1 GCA_031267455.1 Accumulibacter sp.
AAGTGGCGCATCGTCCAGATGCCCGAAGTCGAAGCCGCCTTCATTTCGATCGATCCCCGGACGGGCGCGGTTCGCGCGCTGGTCGGAGGCTTCGATTTCAGTCGCAACATGTTCAACCACGCGACGCAGGCATGGCGTCAGCCCGGATCGAGTTTCAAACCCTTCATCTATTCCGGTTCGCTGGAAAAAGGTTTCACGCCGGCTACCATCGTCGACGACGAGCCGGTCAATCTGCCCGCGTCGGTCACGGGAAGTCAATCCTGGGATCCCAAGAATTACGACGGAAAGTACGAGGGGCCGATACATCTTCGGACCGCGCTGGCCAAATCCAAAAACATGGTTTCGATCCGCTTGTTGCAGGAAAGCAACGTCAGCTTCATCCAGGATTACATCACGCGCTTTGGCTTCGACGCCGACAAACATCCGCCCGTCCTGACGATGGCTCTGGGCGCGGGTCTGGTCACGCCCTGGCAGATGGTCACGGCCTACTCGGTGTTCGCCAACGGCGGATATCGCGTCCAACCCTACATCGTCCAAGCCATCGTCGATGACAAGGATCAGATGCTCGCCGTAGCGGAACCCTCCCCGGCCGGCGACAAGTCCATCCAGGTCATTGACCCCCGCAACGCCTATTTGATGGACAGCATGCTCCGGGATGTGACGATTTACGGTACGGCCGCGCGCGCGACCGTCCAGCTCAGGAGGCGCGACCTCGCCGGAAAGACCGGGACGACGAACGACGTCATGGACACGTGGTTCTGCGGCTATCAGCGAACCGTCTCGGCGTGCTCGTGGATCGGCTACGACAAACCGAAAAAAATGGGGCGCGGCGAAACGGGAAGCAGCGCGGCGTTGCCGGTCTGGATCGGCTATATGGACAAAATATTGAAAGGCATTCCGCAATCCTTCATGCCCCGCCCGCCCGGACTCGTTTCCATCGAAGCGGAATCGCTGAACCCGGACAAGCCAACGCTCAGGGAGTTGATTTACAAGGAAAACGTTCCGTCGCCGGAACTGCCCGCCATGAGCGCGGCGCCGCCGGACGCGATCGCCCGCGTGATAAACGACCACATGCCCGAAGTAACGCCCTAGGAGCCTGCCGCTGCGTTTTTCGGGGCGCCAGAGGCGCTCTGGAAAACGGAAATGAAATCAATCGAACGGGACGACGATCCCCGCGCTTTCCAGAATCAGGCGGGATAAGGTCCTTCCTGCCGCCTCGCCGGAGCGCGTATCGCGCCAGTCATTTCCATCCCAGCGGAAATGATGCGCGCCCGATCGCGCGGCAACCCATATTTCGCGTGATGGCGCGTGACGGTTGACGACGATCGTGTCCGCGTCGTCGAACTCGATCTCAAAAACGCCCGAACCCATCGGGACAAAATCGGCGTCGCAGGATTCCATCGCGCGGGCAAGCCGTTCGAAAAACGCGTCGGTCCGTGTGTCAAATTCCTTATCGTCCATCTTGTGTTACCCTGCGTTGCCATATGTTACCATTCTGCCATACACGACCATGTCTCTTCGATTCCCTTTTCTCGCCATCGTCGTTCTCGTGACGGCTTTTCTTTGCGCGTGCGGAAAGCGCGGGTCGCTTTTTCTTCCCCCGCCGTCGCGGAACGAAACGCAGCCCGTTTCCTCCCCGCCCGCGGCCGCGCGCGAGAATCCCGACCCGGAGAAAGAGTCCGCCCGATGATCCCCCTTTCCCTTGCCGACGGACAGTTGCATGTGGAATCGGTCGCTCTTTCGGACATCGCCCGAAATTTCGGCACCCCCTGCTACGTCTATTCGCGCGCGGCCTTGGAATCCGCGTTCGATGAATTCGCGCTCGCGCTCGCCGCCGGCGCCGCTCCCGGGAAAATCGTTTTTTCGGGTGTCGGGAAAACGGCCGGGGAAATTCGCCTCGCCCTGGCTTCGGGGATTTTCTCTTTCAATGTCGAATCCGAACCCGAGCTCGATCGTATCGCAAAAATCGCGTCCGACCTTGGAAAAAAAGCGCCGGTAAGCCTGCGCGTCAATCCCGATGTCGATGCCAAAACGCATCTTTACTCCCCATTGTTTTCAAGAACACCTCTAAAAACCGCTTGCGCGTCAGCACGCGAGGGGTTTTCAGGGGTGCACTCAATACGATAGTCCTCAATGATAGGATTCGCGAGCAACTTCTCGCACATCTCCGTAACCTGCTCAAGGCTTATCGCATCATCGCACTCAAGCTGGAGGAATTTGCCTATTCTCACGCGCTCAACGCCGGAGTAACCGAGATTATCAAGCGCACCTGCCGTTGTCTTACCTGCCGGATCGAATATCCCCGGCTTGCCGGTTACGTAGACCTCATAGCGCCTCATACCTCTTCCTCTCGCGAATCGACCGATGTCTCTTCCCTGACCTCGCCTGCTACGTCAGTGTCTAAGGTCTCGCTTTGCTCCTCGACGCGCGGGCGACGGCGTGGAAACTTACGCGAAGCCTTGGCTGCCTTACGCGCCTCCTCAAGGCGCGCGGCCTCGGCGGCAGCTTCCTGTTGATGCTTTATCTGCTTAGGGGTTTTGCTGTCTGGAGCTTGTTGATGCGCACGCAGAAGCGGCTTAACTTTCCTGAAGTCGACAACCAAGGCTCCAATGATCGTGCCGTAGGCGATGACCATAAAAAAGATAAGAATCGGCGTGAGCGTCTTATCAACCAGATTGTTATAAAGCATCGAAATGATAACCACAACAATGCCGATAGCCAGAAGTATCCAATAGATACGACGCCACTTGCGGTACTCCTCACTTGAAGGCATGTTGGGATTTGGCGCGAGAAGTCTGTTAAGTATCCCCGTCTTCTTTTCGGGTTCGGGTGGTTTGCCTTCGACGAGTGCCTGAGCCTTTTCCCGTTC
>JAIRZC010000082.1 GCA_031267455.1 Accumulibacter sp.
AGTTTACTGACGTAACGGTTGTAGTAGGGATGGATTACGGGAAGCTTCGCATTGCCCCCGCTCTCGTCGTTCGCCCAACCGCCATCCGCCGAATAGTTCATATTGACGCTGGATTTATAGACGAGAGAGTAGCCCCCCTCGATCGGCGTGATCTCCGAATAAATGACGTGCTTGTCGTCTTTCCAGCCACGTCGCGCGATCAGCTTTCCGTCCTTCTGTTTGAGGATGATCCATCCTCTTTTCCTGGCGGCATCCTGGATCGCCTGGCTGACCTGGCTGGCCGTCAGCGGTGTCCCGCCGAAGTTTTTCGCCTCGACGGCCGGATAGTCGACGATCGGCACCGGCGCGCGCGCCGCGGCCGATGTCGAAACAGCCATGAATGAAACAAACAGAAGAGATGTTGCGGTTTTCATGAAAGACCTCCGATCAGATTCGTCTGAAGACAAGCGATGTGTTGATTCCACCAAAAGCGAAATTATTGCTCACCGCGTACTCCGCATCAATATTCCGCCCTTCGCCGACGATGTGGTCGAGCGCGGCGCACGCGGGGTCGGGCGCGCCCAGATTGATCGTCGGCGCAAACCATCCCCGCCTGAGCATTTCGACGCACCACCAGGCCTCGATCGCGCCACACGCGCCGAGGGTGTGGCCGATATAGCTTTTCATCGAGCTTATCGGCGTTTCGCTCCCGAAAACACTGGCGGTCGCAAGGGCCTCGGCCGCGTCGCCGCGGTCGGTCGCCGTCCCGTGGGCACTGACGTAGGCGACTTCCGAAGCCGGGATCCCGGCGTCGTCGAGCGCCTGGCGCATCACTGCGGTCATCGCCGCCGAATCCGGCTGCGTGACATGCCGCCCGTCGGAATTGCACGAAAAGCCGACGATCTCAGCGTAAATCCTCGCCCCTCGCGCTTTCGCGCGCGCGTATTCTTCGAGAAAGAGAGTCGCCGCGCCCTCGCCGACGACAAGGCCGTCGCGTTCTTTGTCGAAGGGACGCGGTGTCGATTTCGGCGAGTCGTTCCTGCAACTCGTTGCAAAGAGCGTATCGAAGACGGCGGCGCTCGATACCGACAATTCCTCCGCGCCGCCGGCGAGCATGGCGTCCTGGCGTCCAAAACGAATCGCCTCGCAGGCGTAGCCGATTCCCTGGCTGCCGGAAACACAGGTACTCGACGTCGGGATGATGCGCCCCCGGAGTCCAAAAAACACGCCGACATTCACGGCGGCGGTGTGCGGCATCATCTGGATATAACTTGTAGAGGTCACGCCCCGCATCGAACCCGATTCCTGGAGACGGCCAAAAGCGCACACCGGAGCGACACTGCCCGACGATGAGCCATAGGCGATCCCCGTTCGACCATCACCCAGCGACGGATCGTCGATCGAGCCGGAATCGGCCAGGGCTTTTTCGCTGGCGCACACCGAAAGAAGGGAAACGCGTCCCATCGAACGCAGCAGTTTACGCGGGTAGCGCAAAGGCGGCCGGAAATCGTCGATGGGCGCGCCAAGACGAGTGTTCAGGTTCTCGACATAATCCCATTCCGGCATCCGGCGAACGGCGTTGACACCGCCGCGCAAGCGCTCTTCAATGGTCTCCCACGCGCATCCCAAAGCCGTTACGCCGCCCATTCCCGTAACGACGACGCGCCGCATCAGATGATTCCGCCGTTGATCGCGATGATCTGCCGCGTGATGTAGGAAGCGTCGTCGGACATCAGGAAAGATGCCGCGGCGGCTACTTCATCCGCCCGCCCGAGACGGTTCATCGGGATGTGCTTCTTTATCTGGTCAATGGGAAGGTTTTCGGTCATTTCCGTTTCGATGAAACCCGGCGCCAGGCAGTTGACCGTGACCTTGCGGCTCGCAAGCTCGACCGCCAGCGCCTTCGTCGCGCCGATCAGCCCGGCCTTGGCCGCGCTGTAGTTGACCTGGCCGCGGTTCCCGGCCATCCCGGAAACCGAAGCCAGCGCGAGGATGCGCCCGCCGATCCCAAGGCGCACCAGGGGCATGACCAGCGGGTGGACAACATTGAAAAAACTTCCCAGGTTGGTATCAATGACGTTATCCCAGTCTTCGCCGGAGAGCGCGGGAAAGATGTTGTCCCGCGTGATTCCCGCGTTGCAGACGATCCCGTAATAGGCGCCATTTTCCTTGACATCCTTTCCGAGCACTTCGCGGCAGCCTTCGCGGTCGCAGACATCGAACTGCAAGACATTCGCGCGTCCGCCCGCCTGGACGATTTCAGCCGCGACCTTGTCCGCTTCCGCGCGCTCGGCGCGGCAACATACGGTGACCGGAAAACCATCCTTCGCCAGACGGGTTGCGATCGCGCGTCCCACGCCGCGACTCGACCCCGTTACCAAAATACGTCGAGGTTTCATGAAATATATCCTTGCAAAAAAAGTTCCACATTCCCGGGCTCGAAGACCTTCAGGATCGCCCTGGCCCGGATTCTCCCTTCGGAAGCGATCGAACACTCGTAGGCGCCCAACCCATCCGACTCCATAAAAAGCTGATTCGCCCTGATCTCCAAAAGAATTCCCGCGCCAAAGGCGTCGATCTCCGAACGATAAGCGCGCGTCCCCAGAAGGACGCCCATTTTCGGCGCCAAGCCCTCCATTCGCCTGGCGAGCGTCACATGCGCCGCCGCCGTCTGCGCCATCAACTCGATTCCGATCCAGGCGGGCATATTACCGGATTCATCGGCGTACCACGCGCCGCTTTCCGGAAAGCATTCCCCGACGGCCCATCTTTCTTCGAACGCCCTCACACGGCCAAGAAGCAGCATCGAGCCACGATGCGGGATCAGGCCTTCGATCGGGGGAATATCCTTCATCTAGAACTTTCCTCCGGTGGGAAAACCAAAAGTTCTTTCAACTCCTCTGCCCGGTCGTGCGCTATGCGACCCGACCTCGTTATACCGTCATACGAAGAAAGGTTCCTCGTCATACCGTCGCGCGGAAGGGGTTTACCTCCCCCTTTACTGGGAATAATCAGGCACGTGAGGCGTGTTCCCTCTTCCGCGCGGTTTCGCTTAGGCCAGGGCGTGGATTGAAACATCGTAAAACTCGATTCTCATTCAAAACCCAAAATCCCCGAAGGGAAAGATCGGCGCCCTTTTCTCACGATCGTGCCGAACGCTTCCTTCCCCTTTCGAGAGGAAGAAAGCTCTAAAAGACCCGCTTTTCCCGGTGCGCGCAAAAGCCCGGCATCCGCCCGCCCGGTACTCACCGGGAGTCACCGATCAAAAGGCAGGCGTTGTTCCCGCCAAAGGCAAAAGAACTGCTCATGCAAACGCGCCTGGCGTCGCGCGTAAATCTTTGCCCCGGCGCGACGAAATCCATGCGCGCCGGAAAATCCGGGTCCGCCTCCCTGTCCCAGGCGTGGACCGGCAAACGCCCATCCTTCAGGGAAAGCCAGCAAAAACCGATCTCGGTCGCGCCGGCCGCGCCGAGCAAATGTCCCGTCAGGGGCTTCGTTCCGCTCGCCGTGATCCCCTCGGGAAAAATGCGCCGAATCGCCCGGTTTTCCATTTTGTCGTTCTGCCGCGTGGCCGTCGCGTGCAAATTCAGGTAATCGACCTCCGAAGCCGGAAGGCCCGCGTCCCAAAGCGCCTTTCGCATCGCCGTTTCAGCCCCTCGTCCCTCGGGGTGCGGCGCGGAGATATGGTAGGCGTCGCTGCTTTCGCC
>JAIRZC010000194.1 GCA_031267455.1 Accumulibacter sp.
TATGGATAAATCCGGAATATTTTTTCGGGGATGAAATCAGGCGGATTCAACCGATTCGGCGCTTTGGCGCGGAAATCGTCCTCCCCTTTTCGATGTTTTCCCTTACCGCGTCAAGAAACGCCAGCCGCTCAGTGTCGTCGGCAAACGCCGCGCAAGGCACAGGTGTGACCAGGGATTGTGCGGAACCACCCAGAACGAGCGCGAACCAGGAACCGGAAGCGTCCTTGGCTTCTCTGATTTCACGTATTTCTTTAACATACGGCCAGAAAAACAGGGAATTTCCCTCTGCCGTCGCGATAAGAATCCCCGCTTCTTTCAGGGTGATGGAACAGTCGCCCCAATCCTCGGCTTGGCGCCTGCTCCAGGCGCGGTTCAGGAAGAAAGCGGAAGTTAAAAAAAGCGGAAGCCCCGTGAACACGGTGAATACGAGCCAAGGCAATTTGAGCGAAACCTGAAAGAAAAGAAGCGTGATCGCCGGAATCAGCAATACGGAGGTCGCCGTCAGGCCATGAAAGAACGACAGGACGGGAAAATTCTTTTTTTGCAGGCGACAGGCGAGCGTCATGGTGGCAAGCAGGGTTTTCGGAGCAACCCGATAGTGGAAGGCTTTATCGCTCATTTTTATCGAACGAACCGCTGGGAGAATTTTCTGACATTTTCGATACGCCCGGCGGGTCGATGGATCGGTCGACGATTTCTTAAAAGTCGCATGTCATGCTAAAAATCACGCGATGTGGTAATTCGGCGCTTCTTTCGTAATCTGTACGTCGTGTACATGCGATTCGCGGACGCCTGCGGAGGTAATCTCAACGAATTCGGCGCGTTTTCGCATCGCTTCGACTGTCGGGGCGCCCAAATAACCCATCGAAGATCGCAGACCGCCGGTCAGCTGATGAATCACATTGACGACCGATCCTTTGTAGGGGACGCGGCCCTCGATTCCTTCGGGAACGAGCTTGTCAATATTTGACGATCCGTCCTGAAAGTATCGGTCCGCCGATCCGGCCGCCATCGCGCTGATCGACCCCATTCCGCGATAGGATTTGTATGAGCGCCCCTGATAAAGCTCAACCTCGCCCGGAGCCTCCTCGGTTCCGGCAAGCAGGCCTCCCAGCATGACCGAATGCGCGCCCGCGGCGATCGCCTTGCAAATATCGCCCGAATAACGAATGCCGCCGTCGGCGAGTACCGGAAGATCGGCATCGATGAGCGCCTCGGTCACCATCTGAATGGCCGTGATCTGCGGCACTCCGACGCCCGCGACGACCCGCGTCGTGCAAATCGAGCCGGGACCGATCCCGACCTTGACGCCGTCGGCGCCATGGTCGCGCAGCGCGCGCGCGGCGTCGGCCGTCGCAATATTTCCACCGATGACGTCGATCTTCGGAAAATTTTTCTTTACCCAGAGCACCCTGTCCAAAACGCCCTGGGAATGACCGTGCGCCGTATCTACGACGATCACGTCGACTCCGGCCTCGACAAGCAATTCGAGCCGCTCTTCCGTACCCGCGGCAACGCCGATCGCGGCGCCGACATTCAGCCTGCCGAGACTGTCTTTGCTCGCCAGTGGATGTTCCGTCGTCTTGATGATGTCTTTAACCGTAATCAGCCCGCACAGCTCGAAAGCGTCATTGACGACGAGAACGCGTTCCAGGCGATGCTTGTGAATCAACGCCTTCCCTTCTTCGATGGTTGCCCCTTCCCTGACGGTCACGAGGCGCTCGCGTGGGGTCATGATCGCGCGAACAGGCTGATCGAGATTCGTTTCAAAGCGCAGATCGCGGTTGGTCACGATCCCGACGACGATCCGTCCATCCAGGACGGGAAAACCGGAGAACTTATGCCGGCGGGTCAGTTCCAGGACTTCCCTGACAGCCATTGTCGGTGGAATACTTATCGGATCCTTGAGCACGCCGGATTCGAAACGCTTGACTTTTGCCACCTCGGCCGCCTGTTCCCTTGGGCTGAAATTTTTGTGTATGATACCGATGCCGCCTTCCTGCGCCAAAACGATGGCAAGATGACTCTCGGTCACAGTATCCATCGCAGCGGAGACCAAGGGGATGTTGATCGAGATATTGCGCGTCAGCCGGGTTTTCAGATTGACTTCACGTGGTAAAACACTGGAGTGGGCTGGAAGCAGAAGGACATCGTCAAAAGTAAGCGCACGTTGAATCACACGCATGGTCTATAATCCGGGAGCACAAAATGGTATTATATCGCATGTTCTAATTTCTTGGTTTCAGAGGACATTATGAAACGTCTCATTTTCCTGTTCGCCGCGCTGCTGGTATCGACACTGACTCAGGCCCAGATTTACCAATGGAAGGATCAGAACGGAAAAACCATCATTTCCGACAAACCTCCGGCAGACGCCCAGGCGCAGCGTAAAGATGGGGGAAGCGCCGCTTCTTCGAATTCTCCGGCTTCGGAACAAAAATCCATGGCGGAACAGGATATCGAATTTCGCAAACGCCGCAAGGATGCCCAGGAAAAGGAA
>JAIRZC010000203.1 GCA_031267455.1 Accumulibacter sp.
ATGGCCCTCCGCGTACTCGCCGGGGTTGCGCAGATCGATGATTTGCGCTGATTCCCGGTTGATCAGCAAGGTCGCCTGTGTCGTCGTCAGCGACAATTTTTTTTCGGGGGCGAAAAAAGTGAAGTAAAGAAGGGCCAAACCGCTGGCAATGGCCGGAAGGATGAGATAGAGATTTTGCCGAACGAATTCCAAGTGGGGCTCCAAAACTGCGTCGATGAAAGACGCGCCGCAGATAAGGGCATGGAGTTCCGAGACGCCGTCCAGCGCGCCGAGCAGCGCGGAAAGGTTTCAAAAAGTTTCGGAAATGCCGCGCTTTTCTGCCGCCGTGCGCGAAAAGCGTTATTATAAAATATTCTCGGAGGTCGTAGTTGATTGCGCCTCTTCGGAGAACCTGTCCAGACGATCCGTGCCCTGGTGGATGTTTGATTCCATTTCCAGATCCTCGCGTTGAGGCCGCCTTCCGTGCTTTCGGCGCCGTTCGCGGATTGGTTTTTGGTGCGGACGATTTGTAAACGGAGTCAAGCGTAAACAGAATCGATCAACCGCATGAGTTTTGTTTTTCCACGCCACGTGTTTTTTTTGCGGATGTTTTTCCGCGATCTCTTTTGCGCGCTCGTCCTGGTGTCGTTTCTGGCGCCGTTCCATTCTTCCCTTGCTGCGAAAAGTCCCGTAAAGACGAAAAAGCCCGCTGGATCGGCGCAGCTTCGGAAACAGAGTAAAGCGTCCGCAGGGGAAAAAACACGCTCGCAGGAGAAAATCAAGGCGCAGGTCGCTGGAACCGAGAGCGATTTGAAAGAATTGCGCGGTCAGATCAACGCGCTTCGAAAAGAGATGGCCGCAACCGAGAACCGCCGCGCGAGCGCGGTCGATCAGATGAAAAGTATCGACCAGGCGATTTCGACTACCCAACGCGAGTTGCACGCGCTCGCGCAACAACGCGACGCGATCCGAAAAAACCTGAAAGACATTGGTTTTCAGGAAAAAGGGTTGGAATCCCGGCTCGCCGATCAACAGGCGCGGCTCGAAAGCCTCGTCTATCGGCAATACATGCAAGGCAATCCGTATTCGCTGCAGGTCGTCCTGAACGGCGGCGACCCGAATCAGATGGCGCGCGACCTGTATTACCTATCCCGCATCGGTGGCGCGCACCGCCTGATTCTGCTGGAAATCGAGAATTTAATCCGCCAGAAGCAGACGCTCGCGGAAACGACGCAAAAACGCGCGGCTGAACTCGATACGGTTGAGGCGCAACGCAAGAAACAGCACGAGAAACTCCTCGAGCAGCAGGCGCGGCGCAAAGCGATGCTCGAAAAAATATCGACGCGAATCCAGGAGCAGCGGCGTGAAATCGGCAATCTGGAGCGCGATGAAAAACGTCTCTCGCAACTGGTCGAACGCTTAGCGAAAATCATTGCCGAGAGCGCCGCAAAAAAAGCGCGCGCCGCGCCGAAGCGCCGAACAAGGCCTGCGGAAATAAAAAATGAATCGACACCCGAAGCGACCTCGGAGAGCCGTTTCGCAAGGCTCAGGGGTAATCTTCGCTTGCCGACGCGCGGCGTTGTCACGAACCGTTTTGGCGCTCCTCGACAGGAAGGCAGCTCATGGAAAGGTCTGTTCATCCGCGCTGCGACAGGCAGCGAGGTCAAGAGTGTCGCTTCTGGTCGCGTCGTTTTTGCGGACTGGATGCGCGGCTTCGGAAACCTGATGATCGTCGATCACGGAGGCGACTACCTTTCGATTTACGGGAATAATGATGCTATGCTGAAACAGGTCGGCGACGATCTGGAAAGCGGCGAGGTCATTGCGTCTGTCGGAAACAGCGGCGGCAACTTGGAATCGGGTTTATACTTCGAAATCCGTTACCGCGGTCAGCCTCTCGACCCACTCAAATGGGCGAGCCTGAAATAGACAGGATGCAAGTGAAGTGGGATTTCGTTTCGTTTGCAAAATCGCCGGAGGCTCAAAGTTGAGTCCCCGAAGGCGCCGCAACCTGGCAGGATGACGCCGGAGCGATTTCCGGTGGTTCGAAATGGAATGGACGTTATTCTTTTGGAGTGGAAACGATGGGTAAGTTGAAACAGGCGAGCCTGATCTGTGCCGGTTTTCTCGGAGGCGTTCTGATCAGTCTGCATTTTTCGGCGATGGCCGAAAGAGAAGCGCGCAGCAATCTCCCCATCGAAGAGTTGCGTACTTTCGCCGAAGTTTTCGGCGCGATCAAGCAGGGCTATGTCGAGCCGGTCGAGGACAAACAGCTGATCACTCATGCGATCGGCGGAATGCTCTCGAACCTCGATCCACATTCGGCCTACCTCGATGTGGATTCTTTCAAAGAACTCCAGGTCGGAACAAGCGGCGAATTCGGCGGCCTTGGGATTGAGGTCACGATGGATGATGGCCTCGTCAAAGTCGTTTCGCCGATCGAGGACACACCGGCCGACCGCGCGGGGGTTCGTGCCGGCGACCTGATTTTCAAGCTCGACGATACGATGGTCAAGGGGATGTCGCTTTCGGACGCGGTCAAGCGCATGCGCGGCAAGCCGAAGACGGATATCCGGATTTCGATTCTGCGAAAAGGTGAAAACCGGCCGATCGAGATCACGCTGACGCGCGAAGTCATCAAAGTACAGAGCGTCAAATCCAGAGTCCTCGAAAAAGGGTACGGCTACCTGCGTGTCGCGTCCTTCCAGGAGAATACGGCTTCCTCAGTCGTCAAACACCTCAACGACCTCTACAAACCCGGCGTACTCAACGGTCTCGTGCTCGACCTGCGCAACGACCCCGGCGGATTGTTGCATTCGGCCGTCGGCGTTTCCGCGGCCTTTCTGCCACCAAACGTCAAGGTTACCTCGACCGATGGACGCGTCCCGGACGCCAAACACACGTATTACACACTGCCGGAAGACTATCTGCGCAGCCGTCGCGAGGAAGACTACGTCAAGCTGCTTCCGCCGGAAGCCCTCAAGGTGCCGATCGTCGTTTTGATCAATGGCGGCTCGGCGTCGGCGTCGGAGATCGTCGCCGGCGCGCTTCAGGACCACAAGCGCGCCGTCATCATGGGTACCGCGAGCTTCGGAAAAGGCTCCGTCCAGACAATCCTTCCGCTGCCGGGGAATACCGCGATCAAGCTGACGACGGCTCGTTACTTTACACCTTCGGGACGATCGATCCAGGCTAAGGGGATAGATCCCGACATCGCCGTCGAAGAAACGCCGGACGGCACATCGGCTTCGCGCTTGCGCGAAGCCGATCTCGATCACCACCTCGGCAACGGCAGGGATTCCGGTCTGCAGCCGGCAGAGCCGCGCGCGCCGGCGAAATCCAAAAACGAGTCATCCGCCGCACCAGGGGCGCCAGAAGCGAAAAAGGATTATCAGCTCGACCAAGCGCTCAATCTGTTGAAGGGATTGCAGATCGTCCGGAGCGGC
>JAIRZC010000243.1 GCA_031267455.1 Accumulibacter sp.
TTGGCCTTCGATGACGATGGATTTCACGCTCGCGAACGGCGCACTTGTAAAGGGAATCGAAGCGGGCGCGCGCGTCGAATTCGAGTTCGTCGAGCGCGGTGCGGGCGAATGGGTGATCACGAAACTCACGCGAGCCTCAGACGCCTCCACTCCCTCCGCGCATTCCTCCCCTTCGGACGCTTCCAGACCTTCACATACGGGGCATTGACGCGATGCTGTCCAAAATCATCGATTATTCGGTACGGAACCGCTTCATCGTCCTCCTCGCGAGCTTCATCCTGATCCTCGGCGGAATCTTCGCGTGTCTGCGAACGCCGGTCGACGCGCTTCCCGACCTCTCCGATGTGCAGGTTATCATCTACACCGAAGCTCCGGGGCAATCGCCGCAGGTTGTCGAGGATCAGATCACCTATCCTCTGACGACGGCGCTTCTCTCGGCGCCAAAGTCGAAGGCCGTTCGCGGCTTCTCGTTCTTCGGCGCGTCCTTCGTCTATGTGATCTTCGAAGACGGAACCGACATCTACTGGGCGCGCTCGCGCGTTCTCGAATACCTCAACTTCGCTGCCGAACGCCTCCCCAAGGGCGTGACCCCGCAGATCGGCCCGGACGCGACCGGAGTCGGCTGGGTCTATCAGTATGCCCTGATCGCCAAAAACAAAACGCTCGCCGAATTGCGCTCGATCCAGGATTGGTTCGTCCGTTATCAACTGACGAAGGCGCACGGTGTTGCCGAAGTCGCGTCGATCGGCGGCTTCGTCCAGACCTACCAGGCGACGGTCGACCCTGTGAAGCTCCGCGCCTACGGGATTCCGCTGATGAGGGTCGCGCAGGTTTTGCGCGATTCGAACCGCGATGTCGGCGGGCGCGCCGTCGAAATCGCCGAGGTCGAATACATGGTGCGCGGGAGAGGCTATCTGCGAGGGGTCGGTGACATCGAGAACATCGCCATCAAGAGCGAGGGTGGCGTTCCCGTCCTGATCCGCGACATCGCCAGGGTCGAGATCGTACCCGACGAGCGGCGCGGAATCGCCGAACTCGACGGCGAGGGCGAAGTCGTCGCGGGGATCGCGATGGCGCGTTATGGGCAGAACGCTCTGGAAGTCATTCGCGCCGTCAAGGATAAAATCGACGAAATTCGTCCCGGACTTCCGGAAGGCGTGAGTGTTCAGACGCTTTACGACCGTTCCGACCTGATCTACCGCGCGATCGACACGCTGAAGGATACCCTGATCGAAGAATCGTTGATTGCCGCCTTCGTCTGCGCGGTTTTCCTGCTCCACCTGCGGAGCGCGCTTGTCGCCGCTCTCGTTCTTCCCGTCAGTATCCTCGCGTCCTTCATCGCGATGCGCGCCCTCGGGATCAATTCAAACCTGATGAGCCTCGGGGGAATCGCGATTGCCGTCGGCGTCATGATCGACGCCGCAGTCGTCATGATCGAGAACGCGCATAAATACATCGAGGACCTGCCGGAAAACCACTCGGCGGCTGACCGCGCGCAAGCGATGCTCGACGCGTGCAAGGAGGTTGGGCCTTCGCTTTTTTATTCGCTGCTTGTCACGACGGTCTCTTTCCTTCCGATTTTCGCGCTGGAAGGCCAGGAAGGAAGGATGTTTTCGCCGCTCGCCTGGACGAAAATCCTCGCGATCACCGCCGCCGCCTTCCTTTCGATTACACTCGTCCCCGTTCTGATGCAGGTTTTCATTCACGGAAAGATCATTCCGGAAGAAAAAAACCCCGTCAACCGTTTCCTGATCCGTGTCTACCGCCCGGTCATCGCGCTCGTCCTGCGCTGGAAAAAAATGGTCATCGCGCTCGCCGTCGCGATCCTCGGCATCACGCTTTATCCCGCGTCGAGGATCGGATCGGAATTCATGCCGACACTGAACGAGGGTACCTTGCTCTATATGCCGACTTCGCTGCCCGGAATGTCGGTCACGAAAGCCGCCGAGGTCCTCCAGACGCAGGACAGAATTATCAAAAGCTTTCCGGAAGTCGCGTCGGTCTTTGGGAAGGCAGGGCGCGCGGCAAGCGCGACAGACCCCGCGCCGCTCGAAATGTTCGAGACGACGATCAACCTGAAGCCCGAATCGGAATGGCGGCCCGGAATGACGATCGACGCGCTGATCGGCGAGATGGATAAAGCGCTCCAGTTCCCCGGTATCTCCAATGCATGGACGATGCCGATCAAATCGCGTATCGACATGCTCTCGACGGGAATCCGCACGCCTGTCGGCATCAAGGTATTCGGGAAGGATCTCGTCGAAATCGACAATCTCGCCCGGAAAATCGAATCTGTCGCGCGCAAGGTCCCCGGAACATCGAGCGCTTTCGCTGAACGCACCCTGGGTGGTTATTACCTGAACATTGATCCCGACCGTGTCCGGCTCGCGCGCTACGGACTGACGGTCGGCGAAGTACAGGATGTCGTCGCCACCGCGCTCGGCGGCGAGCGCGTCACAACGACCGTCGAAGGACGCGAGCGTTACGGCGTGGCCGTGCGCTATCCGAGAGAGCTGCGCTCCGATCCGCAGCGAATCGCCCGCGAAGTCCTCGTTCCCGCGATGAACGGCGAAATGATCCCGATCGGCCAGATCGCAACGATCGAACTCGCGAAAGGCGCTTCGGTCATCCGCACCGAAAATGCCTTGCTCTCCACCTACATCTACATCGACATCCGCGACCGCGACCTTGGTGGTTACGTCGCCGACGCAAAAAAAGCGGTCGCCGAAAATGTCGAATTTCCGCCTGGATACTACGCCGCGTGGAGCGGTCAGTTCGAAAACATGGAACGCGCCGCCGAGAAAATGAAAATCATCCTCCCGGTGACGCTGCTCTCGATTTTCATCCTGCTCTACTTTAATTTCAACCGCATCACCGAAACACTGATCGTCATGCTCTCCGTTCCGTTTTCCCTCGTCGGCGGCGTCTGGATGATGTGGGCGCTCGGCTACAACTTCTCGGTCGCCGTCGCCGTTGGTTTCATCGCGCTCGCGGGTGTCGCGGCCGAGACCGGAATTGTCATGCTCATCTATCTCGACGCGGCCTGGAAAAACGCCAGGGAAGAGTGCCGTCACCAAGGGCATTTGCCCGATGCGGGAACGCTTTACCGGGCGGTCATGGCGGGCGCTGTCGAACGTGTCCGTCCCAAGATGATGACCGTTGCCACAGACATTGTCGGGCTCCTGCCGATCATGTGGAACCACGGCGCCGGTTCCGAAGTGATGCGGCGAATCGCGACGCCGATGATCGGCGGAATGGTTTCATCGACGGCACTGACGCTGATCGTCATTCCGGCGATCTACGCGCTGATGAAACAGGGGGAACTTGGCCGTCCGGAAGCCGGCGAACTGCGGGAAAATCAGACCTGACGCTGCGCCTTGCGCGCGCGCTTGTATTCGTACATTTTTTCGTCGGCGATGCTCAGGAGGTCGGCCCGAGACAAGGTATTGTCCCGATCCACCTCGATGATTCCGTAGCTCATGCTGTGGTCGTACAAGGCGACCGGATCCTCGTTATGCCGGGCGAGTTGGCTCCGCAGTTCTTCCAGACGGGTTTCCGCGTCCTTCTGTGTCCAGCCTTGCACCAGCAGCATGAATTCGTCTCCGCCCAGTCGCGCGATCTGGGACTGCGGTGAAAAATTGCGCAGCGTTTCGGTTACGGCCAGGATATATTTGTCTCCCTCGGCGTGGCCGAATTTGTCGTTGACGTATTTTAGATTGTCCATGTCGACGAAGCACAAGATGAAGTGAATCTTCCCGACCAGCCAACTGTCCAGCAATTGCATCCCGTAATGCCGGTTGTAGGCCTTGGTCAGCATGTCGCGGTATGCGACGTTTTCGAGTTCTCTGAGGTGCTCCTTCTCCGCGCTGATGTGGGAAAAAGCGAAAGCGACCGCCTGGCGCCCGTACCAGCGCAAAGGATGTACGAATACAGAGAAATACTGCGCGAATTTGTTGTTGAAAAGACTCATTTCAGTGACGTGCGGCGACTCGCCGTTCCCCATCGAATTCGTCTGCTGTTCGAGCCATTCGTACATTTTCGGCTCGAATTCCTCTTCCACGAGGATGTTGGAGAGCGGATAGTTGCAGAACAGCCGCTTGCCGGTACCCTTTTCGATGACGACGATCCATTGCGACGCCTGCGCGGTGATTGCCTCGAAAAGGCTGTTGCTTTGGACGAGGTCCTGAGTCTTTCGCTTGCCGCTCTCGATTTCCGACATCAGTTCCTTACGGCGCTCGTCGAGTTGTTCGATCATCGTGTTGAACGCCGTGGCGAAATCGCCCATGAAGTTCACGCGCTGCTGGTAGTCGCCCTTTGCAACCTGTTGCGACTGCCAGGTCAGGTGTTTGAGTGAGGAATGAAGAGATTTTAGCGGAGCGGCGATCTCGTTGTTCGGCGACGGCAATTTTCCGTTCAGGTCGCCTTTCGCAAGCGCTTTCGCCAAATCCTTCGTCTCGACGAGGCATTCGGCGAAATACTGCAATCCCTCCCCCAATTCGCGAAAATCATCGGGCACTTGCTCAAGGTCGAGTTTGGCGCGATCCGGCTTATAGATCACATCCCCAAGATAATTGAACAATTGCTCTGCAACCGGGTTTATGGCAGCCACTCCACCATGTCCCGGGCATTACGGAGGATGCCCGGGGTA
>JAIRZC010000054.1 GCA_031267455.1 Accumulibacter sp.
AAAGCTTGCGGCGGGAGGCAAGAACTTTGCCCGCGAGCGCTTGGATCGATCTCGACGCCTATCCGCTCGAAGGCGTAACGCGCGTCGACCGCTATGCTTGGCGCGTGAGGCTGCGAGGCAAATATCCGCAGTTTCTTTATTGGTTGGCGATGCCATTTTTTGCGCCCGTCCCACGTGAAGCAGATCGGTTTTACAGTCAGCCGGGGATGGCGGAAAGGAATCTGACGCTCGATTGGTATCCGGTCGGCACGGGGCCCTATATGTTGACCGAGAACGACCCGAACCGGCGCATGACGCTCGAGCGAAATCCAAATTTCCACGGGGAGGGCTATCCCTGTGAAGGTGCCGACGGCGACGCGGAAACAGGGCTTCTCGACGATTGTGGTCGCGCCTTGCCTTTTATCGACAAAGCCGTATTTACGCGCGAAAGGGAAGGCATTCCATACTGGAACAAGTTCCTGCAGGGGTATTACGACGCTTCCGGCATCTCGTCGGACAGCTTCGACCAGGCCGTTCGCTTGAATATCGGCGGTGACGTGCGGCTTTCGAAAGAAATGGAGACAAGGGGAATCCGGCTGCTGACCGCCGTGAACACTTCGACTTTCTACATGGGTTTCAACCTGGCCGACCCGCTTGTCGGTGGGCGCGAAGCCAGCGTCGGCGCGGAACGTTCGCGCAAGCTGCGCCAAGCCATATCGATCGCGCTCGATCAAGAGGAATTCATCTCGATTTTCATGAACGGGCGGGGCATCCCGGCGATGAATCCCCTGCCTCCAGGCATTTTCGGTTTCCGTGAAGGCGAGGCGTGGATCAACCCCGTCGTTTACGACTGGGTCGACGGGCAGGCGCGGCGTAAACCGATCCAAGAAGCTAAGAAACTGCTGGCTGAGGCGGGCTGGCCCAATGGGCGCGACGCAAAAACCGGCAAGCCGCTGGTGCTCAATCTCGATACGACCGCCGGCGGCATGGGTGACAAGTCGCGGCTCGATTGGCTGATGCGCCAATTCGCCCGAATCGACATTCAACTTGTTGTGCGCTCTACCGATTTCAACCGCTTTCAGGACAAGTTGAATAAAGGAGCCGTTCAGCTTTTCTACCTCGGGTGGAATGCGGACTACCCCGACCCGGAGAATTTTTTCTTTCTCCTTTCCGGGAACGAGGGCGTCTTGCTCCGCGGAGGCGAGAACAAGTCGAATTACGCCGATGCGGAATTCGACCGTCTTTTCGCCATGATGAAAGATATGGACAATACGTCGGAACGCTTGAAGATCATCAACCGGATGAACCGCATATTGCAAAATGACGCGCCGTGGGTTTTTGGTTTTCATCCGAAGGCCTATACGCTGGGGCACGCCTGGCTGTATAACCGTAAACCGAGCAATGTCGCCAACAACACCCTCAAATACCAGCGCATTGACGTTGCGGAACGCGCGAAGCGGCGGCGGGAATGGAACAGACCGGTCGTCTGGCCGCTGGGCCTGATCGGTTTTGCGTTCGCCGGTGTGGCCATTTCGGTGCTTATCGTTTATCGCCGCCAGGAGTGCGCAACCGCGCGTGGCGTGGATAAGCGGATACGGAGCGCCTGAGCGTGTTTGCCTATCTCGCTCGCCGTCTGCTTTACGCGATTCCGATCCTGATCGGCGTCAATATCGTCACTTTCGCGCTTTTTTTCGTCGTCAATACACCGGATGACATGGCACGCATGCAGTTGGGCGTCAGGCGCGTGACGCAGGAGGCGATCGACAAATGGAAAATGGAACGTGGATACGACAAGCCTCTTTTCGTAAACGACCGGGCAAAAGGCTTGGATACCCTGACCGACACCATTTTTTTCACGAAGTCGGCGCGGCTTTTCATCGGCGACTTCGGACGCGCCGAGGACGGGCGTGACATTTCAAAGGAAATCGCTTCCCGCATGGGGCCATCGCTTGCCGTTGCCGTTCCGACTTTCATTCTCGGCCTTTTCGTTGCGGTGAGTTTCGCGCTGTTGCTTGTATTTTTCCGGGCGAGCCGTCTCGATTTTTTGGGTGTCGTTCTTTGTGTCGCGATGATGTCGATTTCGGGGTTGTTCTACATTATTGGCGGGCAATACCTCGTCAGTCGACTGTTGCGGCTTGTCCCGATTTCAGGTTACGCCGCTGGACTCGACGCCTGGAAGTTTCTCATCCTGCCGGTCGTTGTGGGCGTCGTTTCGGGAATCGGCGCATCGACACGCCTGTATCGCGCTTTTTTTCTTGAGGAAATCGGAAGGGATTACGTCCGTACGGCGCGCGCCAAAGGGCTTCCGGAGCCCCTCGTTCTTTTTCGGCATGTGCTGCGCAATACGCTGGTCCCAGTATTGACGGGCGTTGTCGTGGTAATCCCGCTATTGTTCATGGGGTCGTTGCTGACCGAATCCTTCTTCGGAATTCCCGGACTCGGGAGTTATACGATAGATGCCATTCGAGCGCAGGACTTTTCCATTGTCCGCGCCATGGTTTTCATCGGGTCGGTACTCTATATCGTCGGTTTGCTCCTGACCGATATTTCCTATGTTCTCGTCGATCCGCGCATTCGGCTCGAATGAACCTGCGCTTCATTCCAGTTCCGCTTCTGTCCGATGTCCTGGTCTGGCTACTCGTCGCCGCGACGATTTCCTTTGGCGTTTCGTCGAAGAAAAAACCGCTTGCGCGCGCTGCGTGGCGCCGCATTGGGAAAGATCGTCCCGGCATTGCCGCGGCGACGATCCTTGCGATCTTTGTCATCGTAGGTCTCCTGGATTCCCTGCATTACCGCAAGCGTCTCGAGGATACGGCGCCCGGTCAGCCCGCGGTCTATGCCGTCGGAGTGCTTTCCGTCCTTGACGCGATTGCCGCGCCCTTGCGTGAGCGTAACGAGAAAACCTACTCCGCGCCCCTTGCGACGCGCTCGTACGCGAAAGAGACCATTGAAGCGCGCGCCGCTGGCGGGCGCTCCCACAGTGCGCGAGACTTCCCGCGCCTTGAGTTCGGCGGATCGCATCTCGGAGAGGACGAGGCGGGATGGGGCCGTGACGTTTTGAAGAAATTCCTCGTCGCCGAAGTCCTTGCCGCGGCGATCTTCGCGTTGCTCGCGGGTGGAACGGTTTTCGCGCTGACGCCTCGTAGCATCGAAGGGGATGGCGCCACGGATTTCTCACCCGGATACGTTTGGAGGGCCATCTGGCGCGGAGAGACCGAATTTTCCTGGAGCGCCGTCCTCAGTGTCCTCGGCGCCATGCTGTTTCTTTTCTCGCCGATCGTTTTCCTGTGTGTCGATTACCATGTTTTCGGTACCGACAAAGTCGGGCAGGATGTCTTCTATCAAATCCTGAAAAGTGTTCGCACGGCGCTTGTTATCGGCCTCGTGACGACCTTGGCGACGTTGCCGCTGGCAGTTCTGTTCGGGATTTTCGCCGGCTATTTTCGCGGCTGGATCGACGATGTGA
>JAIRZC010000253.1 GCA_031267455.1 Accumulibacter sp.
GGGGTCGAGCGGAATTTTCCCGAAACTTCCAACCTCGCCGAATTACTGAAGGAGCAGGGGTATACGCGGGACAGGGTCGTCGTCGAACTCAACCGAAGGGTCGTTCCAAGGGAAGAATATGCGTCTATCACAATAAGGAATGGCGATGTAATCGAAATCCTGAACTTCGTGAGCGGAGGCTAGGCGTCGTGAACATCCTGCTGAACGGGAAGATCATCGACGCCCCCCAAGGAACGCTCCAAGCGCTGCGCAATGCCTTTTATCCAGGGATCGAAAACCTCGTGGTGATCCTGAACGGCTTCCAAAGCCCGAACGACGCGAAATTGAACGAAGGCGACGAAGTCGTCGTAATCGAAAAAGGAAAACTCCCTCCCAGGGAAGACCTCGAACGGATGATGATGGCGCGGCACACGCCGGGAGTCCACGAAAAAGTGAAAAAAGCGCGAGTCGCGGTCGCCGGCCTCGGCGGATTGGGGTCGAACATCGCGACCTCTCTGGCGCGAACCGGTATCGGATGTCTGCATCTCGTCGATTTCGACATCGTCGAGCCGAGTAACCTGAACCGCCAGCAATATGGAATCCGCCATCTCGGCCTGCCGAAGACCGAGGCGTTAAAGCAGTCGATCGGCGAAATCAATCCCTTTGTCGAGGTCGTGACCGACTGTGTCCGCGTCACTGAGGAAAACGCCGCTTCACTCTTTTTGGACGACGACTTGATCTGCGAGGCTTTCGACAGCGCGGCGGCAAAAGCCTTGCTCGTCAACGCCCTCCTGATCGAGTTCCCCAAAAAGTTCCTGGTCGCGGCATCGGGCCTTGCCGGATACGAGAGCAGCAACGATATCCGCACGCGCAAGGTCTCGGAGAGATTCTATCTTTGCGGCGACGGAAAAACCGACGCGCGCGCCGGTCGGGGACTCATGGCGCCGAGGGTCGCGGTTTGCGCGGCCCACCAGGCGAATATGGCGCTGAGGCTCCTTCTCGGCGAGCTTGAAGCTTGAGTCAAGTCAAGGAGGATTCGGTTTCGATGATCGACAAGGCAGAAAAAAACGGGCATTCGCGTGATGTGTTGATTCTCGGCGAACGCGAATTTACTTCGCGCTTCATACTCGGATCGGGGAAATATTCGCTAAGCCTCATCCGCGCCGCGGTGAAAGAAGCGGGGGCGCAAATGATCACGCTTGCGCTCCGACGCGCCGATCGCGGCGGAGTGGAAAACATTCTCGACTACATTCCAGAGGGCGTCGTCCTGCTTCCGAATACGTCCGGCGCAAGGACGGCGGAAGAGGCAGTACGTATCGCGCGCCTCTCCCGCGAACTCGGCTGCGGTGACTTTGTGAAAATCGAAGTCATCCGCGACTCGAAATACCTTTTGCCCGACAATCGCGAAACGGTCCGGGCAACGGAAATTCTGGCGGCGGAAGGTTTTGTCGCCATGCCCTATATGTATCCCGACCTATATGTCGCGCGCGACCTGCAAAAAGCAGGCGCGGCGTGCGTAATGCCGCTTGCCGCGCCGATCGGCTCGAATCGCGGACTCATGACGATAGACTTCATCCGGATACTTGTCGAAGAGATCGACCTGCCGGTCATCGTCGACGCGGGGATCGGTCGTCCATCACAGGCCTGCGAGGCGATGGAAAACGGCGTTGCCGCGATCATGGCGAACACGGCAATAGCGACAGCCGGCGACGTGCCCGCGATGGCCGGCGCGTTCAGAAAAGCAATCGAAGCGGGACGCTCCGCTTACCTTTCCGGCGCGGGGCGCGTTCTCGATACTGCCGACCCCTCGTCGCCCTTGATCGGCTTTTTGAGGGACAAGGATGCCTGATTTCATTTCAAAACCGCCAGCGACTTCTTCGGCGCCGCCCTTTTCCTCCACGGCGGCAACCGCGCCTCGAGCGCGCAGAATCGGGGATTTATTAAAAGAAAATAAAACCCGAAGCCCGATGATTCAGCCGGATACCATGGAAACGATTTCCTCTGACCTGATGGAGCGGGTGCTTTCCCTCGCGGGAGCTTATGACGCCGGTACATGGACACAGGCGCAGGCTCGTCGCGCAATCCATTCAGCGCAAAAGAGCGTTTCCGATTTCGCCGCGCTGCTCTCGCCAGCCGCCGCGCCTCTCCTCGAAGAAATGGCGCGCGCGGCGCAAATCGAGACACGGCGATATTTCGGAAATTCCGTCAGCCTTTTCACGCCGATTTACATTTCGAATCATTGCGAGAACCAATGCGTCTACTGCGGCTTCAACGCGCGAAACCGCGTTCGCCGGACGCGCCTTACGGCTTCCGGGATTGAAAACGAAATGCGGCTCATCGCCGAGTCGGGCTTAAAGGAAATCCTGATCCTCACCGGGGAGAGCCGCGTAAAATCCGACGCCAGATACATCGGGGACGCCTGCGAAATCGCGCGAAAATATTTTCGCGCCGTCGGTGTCGAGGTCTATCCGATGGACATCGCGGACTATGCGCGCCTGCACCGCGGCGGCGCGGACTTCGTGACCGTTTTCCAGGAAACCTACGATCCTGAACGCTACGGCGAAGTACACCCCGGCGGACGAAAACGTGTCTTTCCGTATCGTTTCAACGCGCAGGAGCGCGCGCTGATCGCCGGTTTTCGCGGCGTCGGATTCGCCGCTTTGTTCGGGCTTGCCGACTTTCGCAAGGATGCTTTCGCGACGGGACTTCATGCCCATTTCATCCAGAAAAAATATCCGCACGCCGAAATCTCGTTTTCCTGTCCACGCCTGCGTCCCATCCGAGGCAGGATCGCTCCCGGTTTTTTTCGCGTGAGCGAATCGGAACTTTTGCAGGTCATTTGCGCCTACCGGCTGTTCATGCCTTTTGCGAACATAACGCTGTCGAGCCGCGAAGGCGCGCATTTCCGTGATAACGTCGCCGGTATTGCCGCGACAAAGATTTCTGCCGGGGTTTCCGTCGCGGTCGGCGGACATTCCGGTACCGGCGGGAACGATGGACAGTTCGAGATCGACGACGCGCGTTCCGTCGACGAAATCCGTCGAATGCTCGCGTCAAGAAATTTACAGGCCGTGATGAGCGATTACCTTTGATGTTCGAGATCGTCGCCGTAACGGATGCCTCCCTG
>JAIRZC010000025.1 GCA_031267455.1 Accumulibacter sp.
CGATGCCGCAAAGGGTCTTTTTGCCCGGAAAACTGAAGAATCCGAGGATGCGGCCGATACGATAATCAACGAAAACCAGCCGCCGATCGGTGACGATCTCGTTTTGTCTGGAGAAGTCCCGCCGGGCGGCGAGTATTCCGTCCGCGCCCAGATGATCGCGCTTTTTTCGATTGCCATCATTTCGGCCTTCTTCTTTTTGCTCGTCGTTTTTTTCTCGCTCAGGACTTCGGGGCGGAATGTCGAGATGCGCGCTATTACTACCGAAATGCAGATGTTGTCTCAGCGCCTTGCGCGCGGGGTCGCGTTGGCGGTTCAGGGAAATCCCGAAGGTTTTCCATTGACGCAGGAAGCCTACATCCGCTTTGAAAACGACCTCGTCCGCCTCGAGGAACAGTCCGGAATATTGAATGTCGGCGCGCAGGACAACCTGCGGCGGTTGCGCGAACTCTGGAATACGAGTTTTGCCCGCGGCGCGACCGACAAACTTTCGCTCGAAACGATACTCGAGCAAAAGGAAGGAATGATTTCATTGTACCGGCTGATCGGTCAGGCAAACGCGAAAACCGCGACGCTCGCGCAGTTGAATCAGGAGTTGGCGCGTATCGCACCGCGTCTTCCGGAAAGAGATCAGGCGCGTCTCGTCCAAGCGCAGCTTTCTCTCGCGCAGCTTTCCGGCGTCGCCAACATCTTCCTTGCGCGTGACGCGAGCTCCGCCGAAGATATTCCGGCGCTCGCCGCCGCCCTCGAACAATTCGCTCGCCTGCGGCAGACGCTCGCGCGGGACGCGTACAGCGACACCGATGCGGCGCGTCTCATTTCCGGCATCGCCGAAAACACCAAAGATTACGAAGAAATACGTAGGCTTTTGCAACAGGACAGCGCCGGAATTGCCAACGCGCGTCTGGCGGGCCGTACCGTGTTGCGCGATTCGGAAAGTCTTCTTCAACTCATTGTGGATCTCTCGCTGTCCTACGAAGAAAACTCGACGGCATGGGCGGCGCTGACGGGGATCGTCCTCGCCGCCGCGACCTTGCTGTCGCTCTATTTTCTTGCCTATGTTTTCAAGCGCGATGAGACGCGCCGCCGTCTGCAATCGGAGGCCGAAAACCGCAGGAATCAAGAGGCGATCGAGCGTCTGCTCAACGATATGGAACTCATCGCCGACGGCGACCTGACGGTGCGCGCCGTTGTTTCGCACGAACTGACCGGCGCGATTGCCGATGCGGTCAACTATACGATTGAAGAGCTCCGTACCCTGATTACCGAAATCAACCGCGCGACGGAACAGGTCACGCGCAGTGTTGCGCAGGCGCAGTATATTTCGAACGAGCTCCTGACGGCGACCGACCAGCAATCGAAAGAAATCGTCGAAACGAGCCAGACCGTCAACCGCATCGTGCAATCCATACGCAGCGTCTCAGGTTCCGCAGCCGAATCGTCCAAAGTGGCGAGCGCCTCCCTGTCGGCCGCCAAGCGCGGAATCAAGGCCGTCAACGACCAGATTCAGGGTATGAACGAAATCCGTGAGCAGATTCAGGATACGGCCAAGCGGATCAAGCGGCTCGGTGAATCCTCGCAGGAAATCGGCGAAATCGTCGAACTGATCTCGGACATCACCGAACAGACAAACGTCCTCGCGCTGAATGCCGCGATCCAGGCGGCCGCGAGCGACTCCGCTGGCCGGGGATTCTCGATCCTCGCCGAGGAAGTCCAGCGGCTCGCCGAACATTCGGCTGAGGCGGCGCGGCAGATCGGGACGATCGTCAAGACGATTCAATCGGACACGCACGACGCCGTCGCGGCGATGGAAAGGACGACGCAGGGCGTTGTCGAAGGGACGAAACTTTCCGACGCGGCTGGAGCGGCGCTCTTCGAGATCGGTCGCGTTTCCGAGGAAATGGCACGCCTCGTCGACCTGATCGCCGACGAAACCGAGGAACAGACGAAACTTGCGACGCAGGTCAACAACTCGATGCACACCATTTTTGGCGTGACGGATAAAACGTCGCGCGGGACCAAGCTTTCCGCCGAAACGGTCGGGCAACTCTCAGGTCTCGCGGGGGATCTCAAAAGTTCGGTTTCGGGTTTCAAGCTTTGACACGGAATCCCAGGGAGCCGTTTTGCATCATTGCTTTCTCGAGCTGGCGGGGAGGGGGGGCGTTTTATCCGCTGTGTGAAAGCGAACCGCTCCGCGATGCGGGTGCGTGGCAAGATTGACAAAGGCTTGGAAGACGAATGGAAGTACATTTCTTTCATGCCTGATTATCCCCTCGATGGGGTGATTTCCAATGGGAGTGGGTTTTTGATGAACAAGAAAGCGGAAAAATTTTCGGCGATGCTCAAAGATAACGCGATCGACTGCTTCGAGGCCATTGAAACGAAAGACGAACTCCAGACGGTCATCTACCGTTCCGCGATGGAAGTCGGTGGTCAACGTCTGCCCGTCGTCATTATTATCGACCAGAGTATCTTTGTGATCGTCAGGACGGTCGTCGCGAGTAACTGCCTTTCCGACGAGGGCGCGCGCGCGCGGGTCGAGCGCCGCCTCGGCGAACTGAACGGTCAGTACAAGGTTTTCAAATATTATGTCCGCGATGACAGTCTTATTCTGGATATGTGCGTTCCGATGAGCGAAACGGGTTTCGAACCCGATGTCGTCCGATTTCTCCTCGATCTTGCGATCAAGCACCTCGCGGAGACTTTTCCCGTGCTGATGGAGACTGTTTGGGGCAAGGAGGAAAAATAGCCCCGCGCTGAAGAATCCGCCCGCCCGTTGGATTCGGTCCGTGAAAAACTCGGCGTTTTGAACCTTGAGGCGCAACGCATCAATGCTGAATAGTCGCAGTCCATTGATGATAAGGCTTGTAATCGAAATACATCATAAAGAGTTCGACGGGACATTACCATCCGAAGCACTTGCGTGGTCGGGCCTGAGTTTCTGGGGGAAGGCGGAGAGGCCTCTGACTTTGGAGAAATACGGCCACGGCAAGCCGTGTGGGTGGGTTTCATCGATACCGCGTTGCGAGGGGTGACAAAATAGACCTTGACGTGGGGCGGTTCGGGTAATCGCTCGTGTTGATTTCTTTCGTAGTCTGGGTTGCAGGTCGGTTTGTACTTGCCATCCATCGCGGCGCATTACCTCTGGCTCAGAAAATGTATTGCGCTTCGAGAAATGAGAAACTGAAGTTGCGAAAAATACTGCGGAAGACCAGTGGAAAGAGCGGGCGAAATACATATTCTGCCGACGCTGGGCGCGTTTCTCATCGCTCCAGGGGAGTGGAAGGAAGAAGATGGGCACGAGGGCCTGGACGAATCCGGTCAATCCTCCCGGGCAATTCAGTGTTTTTGTCGTTCGCCGGGAAATTTCAGGCATCTCCCGTGCTTCCAAAACCGCCCTCACCGCGCGAACTCGCGCCGAATTCGACGACGACATTGAACGCGACCTGTACGACAGGAACGATGACGAGTTGGGCGAGGCGATCGAGCGGATTGAGCGTGAAGCGTTCCCGGCCTCGGTTCCAGACCGAGATCATGATTTCGCCCTGATAGTCGGAGTCGATGAGGCCGACGAGGTTGCCGAGAACGATCCCGTGTCTGTGCCCCAACCCGGAGCGCGGAAGCACCATCGCGGCAAGCCCGGGGTCCCCGAGGTGGATGGCGATTCCCGATGGAACGAGCACCGTCTCGCCGGGATCGAGTTCCAAAGGCTCGCTGAGGCATGCGCGCAAGTCGAGGCCGGCCGAACCCGGCGTTGCATAACACGGCGCGGCGCCCTCGATGCGCGAATCGAGAATGCGTATGTCAATGCGCCGCATTGTTTTCTTTCAACAGCATCGCAATGCGCGCCATCAACTGGCGGGCGAGATGAAGCTTCGGCGCGGTCGACAGTTGGGTCTGCCCGTGGTCGTCGAACAAGGTCAGCGTGTTTTCATCGCCGCCGAATCCATTCTGAATCAGATTACCTGCGATCAACGGGATTTTTTTCGCGCGGCGCTTTTTTTCCGCATATTCGGCAAGGTTGCGGCTTTCCGCGGCGAATCCGACACAGAATGGCGGGTTTGGAAGCGCAACGACGTCGGACAGGATATCCGGATTCTGGACGAGATCTATCGTTGGCGGCGACCCCGCGTCCTTTTTGACCTTGTGCGGCGTGATGACCTTGGGCCTGTAATCCGCTACCGCCGCGACAGCGATGAAAACATCCGTCCCATTGGCCTGCCGCAAAACAGCGGCGTGCATTTCCAAGGCAGTCGTGACATCGATCCTCGAAACGCCGCGCGGAGTCGGCAGGTTGACCGGCCCGCTGACGAGCGTGACCTCCGCACCCGACTCGCGCGCGGCGCGTGCGACGGAAAAACCCATCTTCCCACTGGAGAGATTGGTAATGCCACGCACGGGATCTATGGTTTCGAAAGTCGGCCCGGCCGTCACCAGTACCCTTTTTCCGACGAGGCGCTTGGGCTGAAGAAAAGCGATGACGTCTTCAAGAATTTCCTCAGGCTCGATCATCCGCCCTTCGCCGATTTCGCCGCACGCCTGTTCACCGCTCGCAGGCCCGAGTACCGTGACGCCGTCGGCGCGCAAAGTCGTAATATTGCGTTGCGTCGCGGGATTCAACCACATCTGGCCATTCATCGCGGGAACCAGAAGAAGCGGGCAATTCCGGGCCAACGTCAGGGTGCTCAACAAATCGTCGGCCAGTCCATGGGCCGCCTTGGCAATGAAATTCGCGGACGCCGGAGCGACGACGAGCACATCGGCTTCGCGCGAAAAATTGATGTGTGCAAGCCCCTTGTCGGTATTGTCGTCCCAGGGATCGGTGAATACCCGATAGCCCGAAAGCGCGTGAAAAGTCGTCGGCGACACGAAATGCGTCGCGGCCTGGGTCATTACGACCCGTACCGACGCGCCTTGCTTGACGAACATTCGGACGAGTTCCGCCGATTTATACGCCGCGATTCCTCCCGTAATACCCAGAGCGATGCGTTTTTCTGCGAGTTCCATACTAAATTCCCATTAGACCGTTAGAATAGAGTCGAAGATATCGAATTTTTTATTTTAACCGAGACCGCGCAATGTCGATCAACGATTGGCCGAAAACCGAGCGACCACGCGAGCGTCTGCTGGCGCAGGGCGCGCCCGCGCTTTCCGACGCGGAGCTTCTGGCCATTTTTTTGCGGGTCGGCGTCAAAGGCAAAAGCGCCGTGGACCTCGCGCGGGAACTCCTTGTCTCGTTCGGCAGTCTCGGCGCGCTGTTTTCCGCGAAACTCTCCGATTTCTCGGCGATACCCGGAATAGGCACTGCAAAATACGCGCAGTTGCAAGCTGTTCTCGAAATGACGAAACGCTCGCTCGTTGAAGAGATGAAACTCAAGAACGCCTTCTCCTCGCCGAAAGCGGTGCGCGACTATTTGCGTCTGAACCTTTCCGGGCTGGCGCACGAAGTCTTCTTCGCGCTCTGGCTCGATGCGCAAAACCGCCTGATTCTTTCCGAGGAACTTTTCAGGGGAACCTTGACGCACACGAGCGTTTACCCGCGCGAAGTCGTCAAGAAAGCGCTGATGCACAACGCGGCGGCAATCATTTTCGCGCACAACCATCCTTCAGGCATATCGAACGCTTCGGACGCCGATAAGGAATTGACCCGACGGCTCAAAAAAGCCTTGGACCTCATTGACGTGAAAGTACTCGATCACTTCATCGTCGCCGCTCAATCCACACCCGTTTCGTTCATCGAAAACGGCTGGTTGTAAGGTCAGTAGCCTGTCGGGCTTAACCGAAGAAGCAGTTTCGAAAAAACCAAACGATCCCATCCGGATTCTTTCTCTCCGTCCAAAAATCATCCGAGACCCGAAGACGGTCCACGGGGCTGCCACAGGAAATTTAGAGACGCGATTACCTACGCCCGGCCGCCTTGATTTCCCGTGAAAGAGACTCCATGACTTGACTGGCCTCGTTTTTCGCATCGAGCCGAGGACCTTGGTTCATCAGCTGCCTGAAGCTCACGATCCGATAATCCAGCAACTTTCCATCCCTGTCGAGTTCGGCCAGCAGAAGCGGGGCCAGTCCCGTTGCCCCTTGGACATTGATTCCGGCGGCCGTGGCAAAATTACCCAGGGAATACGCAATAAGCCTGCCCCGGTAGACTTCGAGTCCCCTGGGTACATGAGGGCCGTGGCCCAAGATGAGATCGGCCCCTGCATCGATCAAGGCATGCGCCAGTCTTGCGAGATCTCCTCTCCTTTCTCCCAGATAGATCTCCGGCCCCAAAGGCAAGCTCATATGTGCCGTCCCCTCGGCGCCTCCATGCATTGAAACCACAACAAGGACACCACCGGGATCCATGGACAGGGTTTTTTTCACCAGGGCTACCGCGCCGGGGATGTTGTTGATATCCTGGCAGCCCACATTCGGCGCCAGCCCGATAAAGGCCACGCGGCGTCCCTTCAGGGAAAGATAAGTCACCTGGCCCGGAGCGCCGGTATGGGCGATGCCCATGTCCTTAAGTACATCGAGCGTCTGAGCTCGCCCCTCGGGGCCGTAATCGTTGGCGTGGTTGTTGGCCAGCGAGACGATGTTGAAGCTGGCATCCTTGAGGCGCCGACCATAAGCGGGCGGAGTCCTGAAACAATAGGACCGACCGGCGGTCGAAACCTTGGTGGGAGCGCCCCGATCGGTCAGAGGACCTTCCAGGTTTCCGAAAACGATATCCCTGTCTTTCAGGAAAGGTTTGACATCCCGGAAAAAACCGGTGGCCTCGTCCGGCGGAAGACGGTTCTCGGTACCCAGCATGATGTCCCCTACGGCCGCCACCTTCAGTATGATTTTCTTTTCGGCGACCGATACCAATTTGGCTTGGTCCCGCAGAGCCTGACCGGCGCAAACGCCGGAAACTAGTGCCCCAAGAAACATGAGAGGAATTTTAAGCCGATGGCGCATGCTGTCTTGACTCCTTGCAGACCGAAAAATCATGGATGACATTCTATAGGGGAGGGGCAAGCCCGGCAAGGCACGGCGGGCCGTACCACGAATTTTCATCGTATTTTCAGAATACCGAAGAGGGACTTTGGGCGTTGGGGCCTTTCCCTTTGCGCCGTTCCTTTCGACGGTTCAGAAAAACGCGCCTACTGCGCCAAGCCACATCGCTGCCCATGCCAACGCGGTCAAATTTTGGTCAAGCTTGGACGAGAAAAAAGAAACGCCATTGGAGAGGGTGGTGTAAGTTATTGAATTAACACGATTTTATTGGAGGCGCGAGCCGGAGTCGAACCGACCTACACGGATTTGCAATCCGGTGCATAACCGCTTTGCTATCGCGCCTTTTCAAAGAACAGCCCAAAGACCTTTCGAAAAATGAGCGGGCATTCTATCATGGACTTGTCGAAAAACGCACACCGACGAATGAGGTCGGCGGACACTTGGCGCGCGGAAACGAATGCCGCGCGCTTCCTTATGACATAAGCTTTTTCTTTTCAGAGAAAGAAAAAGCGTCAAGAACCGGTCGCGGAGGTCGTTGATTTTCACTCACGCAAAAATGCCAATTGCTCCTCTTACACAGGTATGTGAGCGAGGCGATTGGCCTGTGGAACAATAAAACCAACGGATACAAAAAATAAACCTATCCATCCAAAAGGGATGTCAATATCTCCCATGACTTTCCGCTGGGTCGGCGTATCCTTGCCGCCACGTGAGTATGAGAACAGCCATGGCGTTGCGGTGGTGAAGAAAAATTCGCTCTCAGTGGAAGACCCCACCGCGCGCGATGGCTTCCGAACTTCGGGAAAACATGCTTGAGAATTTTTTTCTGGAAACAGAAAATGCCGCAAATAAAATCCCCGTGTTGATGGTATAGTAAAAAATTCCATGAGTTTTCAAGCGCCTTGGAGAAAATATCATGCCCAATATCCTGCCCCTGCCCGTTTTTTCCGCCGAACTCAATCGAGTACGGGCTGCCA
>JAIRZC010000057.1 GCA_031267455.1 Accumulibacter sp.
CGCGCCCTGAACGAAATCGCCGAAAAGTCGGAAAAACAAGAGGAGGCCGCTTAAATGGGAAAACCGACAGGCTTCATGGAGTATGAGCGTCTTCCGGAAGCTTACGAGGCCTCCGGGCAGCGCGTGAAGCACTACCGCGAATTCACGGCGACGCTGGCCGACGAACAGGCCAGCCTCCAGGCGGCGCGCTGCATGGACTGTGGAACGCCGTTCTGCAACAACGCGTGCCCGCTCAACAACATCGTCCCGGACTGGAACGACCTCGTGTACCGCGCCGACGGGGATCGCGCGATCGACGTCCTGCATTCGACCAACAATTTCCCCGAGTTTACCGGGCGCGTATGCCCCGCGCTTTGCGAAGCCGCGTGCTCGCTCAACGTCGACGGCGACGCGGTCGGCATCAAGTCGATCGAGCGCGCGGTCATCGACAAGGCCTGGGAAAAGGGCAAGGTGCTTCCGCGGCCGCCCGCGGCGAAAACGGGGAAGAAAGTCGCCGTCGTCGGCTCGGGCCCGGCGGGACTCGCGGCCGCGCAGCAGCTGGCGCGCGCGGGGCACGCCGTGACGGTGTTCGAGAAGAACGACGCTCCGGGCGGGCTGATGCGTTATGGAATTCCTAATTTCAAGCTCGACAAGTCGCTCATTGACCGGCGGATCGGGCAGATGATGAGCGAGGGGGTCGTTTTTCGCGCGCGCTCTCTCGTCGGCGCGGAGGGTTTGCCGTCCGTTGTCGCCAACGACGCCGCCGAATTCATTCCGGCCGAAGAGATCCTGCGCTCGTTTGACGCGGTCGTTCTCGCGGCGGGTTCGGAAATCCCGCGCGATCTTCCGGCGCCGGGGAGGGATCTCGAAGGCACGTATTTTGCCCTCCAGTTCCTGATTCCGCAGACGAAGGAGGTTTGCGGCGGCGCGCCGAATCCGATCAGCGCGAAGGGCAAGCGCGTGATCGTCATCGGCGGCGGCGATACGGGCGCCGACTGTGTTGGAACGAGTTTTCGGCACGGCGCAGCGTCGGTGACGCAATTCGAAGTGATGCCGCGTCCTCCTGATACCGAGGACAGGAGGCAGACCTGGCCGTACTGGCCGATGAAATTCCGTACGTCGACCTCGCACATGGAAGGGCGCGTGGAAAGGATTTTCTCGATTTCGACCCAGGAATTCATCGGGGAAAATGGCGTCCTCAAGGCTTTGAAAACCATTGGGATCGACTGGAAGGGCGGAAAGATGACCGAGATCCCCGGCAGTGAAAAAACCTATCCCGCCGATCTCGTCCTGCTGGCGATGGGCTTTCTTCATCCCGCCGGCGGTCTTCTCGACGCTTTTAGCGTCGAAAAAGACGCGCGCGGGAACGCAAAGGCGGCGGACAGCGGCCTTAACGCCTACGCGACGAATGTCGGAAAGGTTTTCGCCGCGGGCGATACGCGCCGCGGCCAGTCGCTCGTCGTCTGGGCGATCCGCGAAGGACGTCAGTGCGCCCGGGCGGTCGATGGCTTTTTGATGGGGACGAGCCTCTTGCCGCTGTGTTGACGCTCGCGAAGGCCTTGCGCCGCGCGAATTTCGGGGAAAGAATGCCCCGGACTTTCCGGCGAACGGGAGGCGCGCCGCTCTTTGGGCACAATGAAGTTCCATGGCATAATACGACCTGGCTTTGAGGGAGGCAAGGATGAATCTGGAACTGCAGAAATCGTTGCAAATGAGCGCGCCGCCAGGCGGAGTCGACGGCTATATGCTGGTGCTTCTGCTGATCATGCTCGCGGCGGGGCTTCTCGGGGGGGCGGCCAATTATTACCTGAGCGAGCCATCGGCGGACGCTTCTTCCAGAAGCTGGAAGAAATACCTGACGCTGGGTGTTTTCTCGGCGCTGACCGTTCCTCTCTTCCTGAACATGCTTTCCAGCAACCTGATGGACGCCGGGCGGACGCATCCGATCAGCTTTTTCATCTTTTCGGGTTTTTGCCTGGTTTATGTTCTTTTGTCGCGCCGGTTTTTCGAGCCTCTCGTCGCCAGGCTTTTCGGTTCCCGCAAGGGCGAAGAGCGCGCCGCGCCCGCCGGGTCGTCCAATCCTCCGGAGACGGCTTCGCCGATCCGGATCGGCGAAGCCGCGCGGGAGTTTTCCCCCGGAGCGAAAAGCGCGCACGAGGAATCGGAAACCGCGCCAAACCCGTCGGGCGATTCCCTGTCTTTTCCTCAAACGCCCGCCAAATCGGAAAACCTCATCGAATCCCTGACGCTCAACGATATCTCGCTTGTCCGCGCGCTCTCCGAGGATTCTTTCGTCTGCGGCAACCTTTCGGCGCTGACCGAAAAAACGGGGTTGTCGCGCGACTTCATCAGCGCGCGTCTCTCTGTCCTCAAGAGCCAGGGGATCATCGAGACGCGCATAAACGATAAAAACATCCTGCATTGGTACGTTTCACCCAAAAACAGACAAATTCTCGATGAGATCCTCTCAAACCAGACAGGAGGCTGAAACGCGCCCGGAAAGCGGCCTCGACATCGTCATCCTGGCTGCCGGCCAGGGGAAGCGGATGAATTCGACGCTTCTCAAGGTACTGCACCCCCTCGCGGGAAAACCGCTCGTCTCCTACGTGATCCGCGTGGCGAGAAGCCTTTCTCCCAGGAGGCTTTGCATCGTCCATGGCCATGGAGGCGAGGCCGTCCGCGGCGCGGTCGACGCGTCCGACCTGCGGTGGGCCTTGCAAGAGACGCAGTCGGGGACGGGGCATGCCGTCCTCCAGGCAATGCCCCATCTGCCGGGAGACGGAACGGCGCTCGTACTCTACGGAGACGTTCCGCTGATCCGGACGAAAACGCTGGAAAGGCTCGTCGAAACCGCGCGAGGCGCGCTCGCTGTCCTGACGGTCGATCTTTTCGACCCGACGGGTTACGGGCGTATCCTGCGCGACGCGAGCGGTCGCATTCTTCGCATCGTCGAGCAAAAAGACGCGACGGACGAAGAGCGCCGAATACGCGAGGTAAATACCGGGATCATGGCGATTCCGGAAGCGCGGCTGGGCGCTTGGCTCGCTCGCTTGTCGAACGACAACGCACAGAAAGAATACTACCTGACCGATATCGTGGCGCAGGCGGTCGACGAAGACCTGCCGGTTTGCGCGGTACGGCCGGAATACGAATGGGAAGCCCTCGGCGTCAACAGTCCAGGGGAATTGGCCGCGCTCGAACGCGTCGTCCAGCGCGCGACGGCGGAAGAATTGATGGAACGAGGCGTCCGGCTGGCCGATCCGGCCCGGATCGATGTGCGCGGAGATCTCGTTTGCGGGCGTGGCGTCTTCATCGACGTCAACAACGTGTTCGAAGGCGCGGTCGAGCTTGGCGACGACGTCGAGATCGGTCCGAACTGCTTTGTCCGCGACGCAAAGATCGGCGCCGGTTCGCGCATTGCGGCATTTACCCACATCGACGGCGCGAGGGTCGGTCCCGAAGCGCGGATCGGGCCTTATGCCCGTCTGCGTCCCGGAACGGAACTGAATGAAAATGTCCACATCGGCAACTTCGTCGAAATCAAGAAAAGCCGCATCGATTCCGATTCCAAGGCCAGCCACCTGGCCTACGTCGGCGACGCGCTCGTCGGGCGCCGGGTCAATATCGGCGCGGGAACGATCACCTGCAATTACGACGGCGCGAACAAATACCAGACCGTTATCGAGGACGACGCCTTCATCGGCTCGGATTCCCAGCTCGTCGCGCCCGTCCGGGTCGGCAAAGGCGCGACGCTCGGCGCCGGAACGACCCTGACGCGCGACGTTCCGCCAGATGCCCTGGCTGTCACCCGACCGAAAACCCTGCTCATTTCCGCCTGGAAACGACCGTCCAAAAAGGAGACTTGACCCATGTGCGGAATCGTCGCGGCGGCAATGGACGGCGACACCGTCCCCATCCTGCTTGAGGGGCTTCGCCGGCTCGAATACCGCGGCTACGATTCGGCCGGTCTCGCGCTCGTCGATGAAGGTGGACTGCGATGCCTGCGCGCGGTCGGGCGGGTCGCCGAACTTGAAGCGCAGGTTGGCGCGGCGGGTGTTTCCGGGAAGACCGGGATCGCGCATACCCGATGGGCGACGCACGGCGCTCCCTGTGAGCGCAACGCGCACCCGCACGTCTCGGGCGGGATTGCCGTCGTGCATAACGGAATC
>JAIRZC010000077.1 GCA_031267455.1 Accumulibacter sp.
GGCATGGTCCATTTGCGGCAGGATGACTCCGACGCTCAGTCCGAGGAAACGGTGCAGTCGACCCATCCATTCGGCGTCGCGGCTCGCCAGATAATCGTTGACGGTGATGATGTGTACTCCCTGACCGCCGAGCGCATTCAGATAGGCCGGCAGCGTCGCGACCAGCGTCTTTCCCTCGCCGGTGCGCATTTCAGCGATTTTCCCGTCGTGCAGAACCATCCCGCCGATCAACTGGACATCGAAATGCCTCATTCCGAGGACGCGCTTGCCCGCTTCGCGGACGACGGCGAAAGCTTCGGGCAAAAGCTCGTCCAAGGCCTCGTCCTTGGCAATGCGACCTTTGAATTCCGCGGTTTTTCCGCGCAGATCTTCGTCAGAAAGTGCGCTGATGCCGGCTTCCAGCGCGTTGATCCGCTTGACGACCACGGAATAGCGTTTGATCAGCCTGTCATTTCGGCTGCCGAAAATTTTTCTTAGGAGACCGGAGATCATTCTGGGAATCGTCGAGACGTAAAAGAAGAATTCTATCACGTCCGACATACCGAATGATTCCGTTTTCGTGCTGTAATACTCCACAGTCTTGCCGCGAAGGCAGCCGCGACGCGCGCCAAATTCCTTTATTCCGCGTCTGCAAACAGGCGACAGGGCGCGGAAGGCGTTGTCGGCGATTTCTCAACCCCACAGTACAGAAAGAGGCAAGTCTCAGTGGCTTTTCCGGCGGTATAATCCCGAAAGTTTCTTTATTCCCTGCTTTTTATCCATTCGAGGTTACGTGAGGATATGCTTCCCGGTTTTTCCGTCGCTACCCTTTTGGAAAAACTTCGGCATGTCATGGAGTGGCGATCCGAAGGCTTGCTTACCGCGTCTCGTGCCTTTCCGGATATCCGCGGGACAACGTTTCCGAATAGATTCGACTGCGGTTTTAGAACGATTCCGGTATCCGATCCGTCCAAACAAGGAGAGTCATGTCACTTACGCCCTGCCGCGCCTGTGGTCACGCAGTCGATACTTCAGCGCTTGCCTGCCCCGGTTGCGGCGCAACCGACCCGGCGAAAAAAATCAGCCGGCAAGAACGTGATCTTTATTTTTCCATTGCTCATACGATCGTCTGGATTTGTGTGCTTGGCGCTGTCGGCTGGGGCCTCTGGACGGTGGGAATCCCCCGTCTCAGGCAGATATTCGACCGTCCGGTCGCTCTCCAGCCAGCCCTCCCGGATTCCATGCAGCCCATAGCGCCGGCTCTGTCGGAAGATATTCAGGACGACGAGTGAATTCCCGCGTTTTCCACCGCGTCACGATGCGAGGCCAGCATCGCGTCACGCGAATCGGGAGTCTCGAGGCTGACTCGTCCCAGTTTTCCGTCGCGATAATCCTGTAAAAGCACCAGCGATGCCTTTTCAAGGTTGAAGGCGCCGCGCCGCCCGAGAAGGCCTCGGCAGCGCGCGATGCCCTCAAGAATCGCGACACCGTCAAGTCCCTCCACAGAGAAGCCGTAGCGCGCAAGAAGGCGCGCTGGATAGTGCGCAAGAAGGCAATCCGCCAGAAAAACGGCGACTTCTTCGTCGGCAACGGCGTTCCTTCCAACCGCATGACTCGCGGCCAGCATATAGCCGTCGCTATCGTATTCAATCTTCGGCCACATCAGTCCCGGTGTGTCGACCAGCCAATGCCGGATGTCGAGGCGGTGCAGCTGTTGCGATTTCGTCACTGCCGGTTCATCGCCGACCCTGGCGATCTTTCGCCGGACGAGCGCGTTCATCAGCGTCGATTTACCCACATTTGGAATCCCCATGATCATCATGCGCAAGGGCTTCGTATTGTCGTCGCGGTGTGGGGCAAGCCCCTGGCACAGCGCGGGAACGCGCGCCGCTTCGCCTGGTCGCCTCGCGTCTATCGCGACGGCCCTGACGCCCGGTTGCAGGGAATACCATGCGATCCAGCTTTTCGTCGTTTCCGGGTCGGCGAGGTCGGCCTTGTTCAATACCTTTAGACAAGGACGTTGGCGGCGGCGGCGCAGCTCACGCACCATTGGGTTCGTGCTGGCTTCAGGCAGGCGCGCATCGACGACTTCGACGACGACATCGATTGTCGCCATCGTTTCGGCGGCCTTCTTGCGCGCCGCGACCATATGTCCCGGGAACCACTGAATTGCCATATCGAATCCGGTAATCCGGTAAGTGATCGGTTATCTCATTTCAAATGGCTTACGCAAAACCCGGTTGTCCGCGCGCCAGCGACGTGATGCGGCTCGTCTTCGCAACGCGAAGGACTTCTGAGGAATCGTCTTCTTCCAACGTATCGGGATACTTCGATCCCGCAGGATTCACGCACAAGCACAAAGCCGCTCCCCGCTTTTTCAGCGTTGAGAGCAGGCGTTTTGGACGAGAGGCGAGGATGCACGTCGCCGACACGGGGCGGCGAAAAGTTCAGGCGGTAATGTTTATCCTTCTTCCGACGAGTTGTCCTTCGGCATTGACCGTCGGCCGCGTCCTTTGATCGTCCTGGACGCGATCCGCCGCCTCCGTTTCAGACGGTTGCCGGATATCCTGCCCCTGGCGGGATGCCTGGGCTTCCTGTGGCGCCTGTTGCAGCGCGCGCTGAGGTTGCCGCGCCTCTTGGGCCTGCGGCTCGCTTTCCGTCCGGCGAGCGACCAGACGCTCCTGTTGCAAATTCGGATTGACGGCGGATAGCAGAGACGAACCCGCGTTGGGCGATATCGAATTCAGTTCCATGTTTGTCTCCTACACTCTCCTGTACAACGAAACCAGCATTCCATTCCACACATGAAACGATCGCGTCTTGCCTCGGTCACGATCCAGAAATGGAATAAAGACTCCTTCTACCAAAGTATAGACTAAAATCAAGCATGGGTTTTGACAATTTTTCCACATTTTTTTTGAAAATCCGGTTTTTCATATGAACGTCAAGTCACGCGCGTGGGTTCTGATCCTCGTTGGCATTTTTTTGGCCGTCGTTGCGGTCTTTCAGGCGACACAACATGTGATTGGCGCCCGGATCGAATCGGTGATCGGCCCGCACGGTCGCTTTCGGGAATTTCGAATCGGATTGAAGGGCATCGAAATCCTCGACCTGAGGATCGAAGCGCTGCCGGAAGGCAGGTCCCGCGCATGGCCGGATTCCCTCGCTTTTCATGCGGACAGAATCCTCATCGAACCATCGATCGTCGATTTCTTCGCGTCCAGGGTGCGTTTTCAAAATCTTAGGATCGAGCGAGCTTCGATCGTGGTCTTGCGAACCGCTGAAGGAAGTTTGAAAGTCCTTCCCGGCGCCTTTGATAATGCCGGAAAGGACGAGTCATCCATTCCCGGTGAAAGTACCGAAGAAAAGAAAACGCCACTGATGATCGATTCACTGGAAATCGTCGACGGAACTATCGATTTTTTCGACGCATCGATCCTCCGTCCCAAGGCCCATCGGATTCGCATCGAGAAAATCAACGCGGCGCTGGGGAAAATTCGGTATCCGGAGTATGACGGATCGACTTCGATCAACCTGTCAGGCGTCGTGAAAGGCGCTCGGAACGATGGGAAGTTGACGATTTTCGGATCGGTCGAATTTGCAACCATGGAATCGGGCGTCACGGCGCGCTTGCGCGGAATCGATCTTACGTTATTTCAACCCTATTTGCTCGAAAAAGGCGTTATCCGGAAAGGAAACCTCGACATCGACTTAAAATCCGCGATACGCCAGGGAAAACTCAACGCGCCCGGAGAGATTTCGATCGACGACCTGGAACTGTCAAATGTCGCATCGCTTCGTTTCATCGGCATTCCATCCGGTATCGCCGCAGCCCGGCTGAAGAACCGCCTTGGAAAGATTTCCTTCCACTTCGTCCTCAAGGGCAACATTTGGGATCCAAAGTTTTCGCTGGGTAAAAGCCTGTCCATAAACATCGGTTCGTCGATGGCCGATTATTTCGGTATCGGGATCACGGGCGGGAATGCGAGCGGCCTTTGGCGGAATCCTTCGAAACGGCTTTTGAAAGACGGTATCGAGCGATCGAAATGAGTCGCGTCCTCCACGTTACCGAACGTATTTTCTTCTGGAGAGTATCTCATGAAAATCAAAACTCTTTGTTTTCTCCGATTCTGCGCCGCATGCGCCGCGCTTTTTACCGCCGGCGCATGGGCGTCCGACGTGCCGAAGCACAAACCTGGACTCTGGGAAATCAAGACCGCCAAAGCGAATCAGGAATCGTCCGGTGTGTCGTTGCAATTTTGCGTCGGCGAAGGTGTCGACGATATCCTGAACTGGAGCCGCGACATCCCAAGGCGGGGATGCGATACACCGGATGTAAAGAGTGAGGAAAACAGGGTCAGCCTCCACATCGAGTGTAGATTCAAAGGAGTCACGGTTACAACGGACAGCCTGTTCGAAGGTTCTTTCGATTCTGCCTACAAGGGAACGACAAGGCACGCGATGGAATCATCCAAGGGGCGATTCGAATTTTCGATCACGCAGGAAGCGCGCCGGGTCGGTCCGTGCGAGACCGATCAGAAACCCGGTGACATCATTTTGCCGGACAAGGGACGAATAAGCGCCGACGAGATAATGAAGAATCCGAAAATCCTCGATATAATCAAACGTCATCAACAACCATAGAAAGGATATCATGAAAGTCGGAATTGTCGGCGCCGGGGCGATCGGCGGATGCATCGGGATAAAACTTGCCGCGTCGGGCGCGGCGGCGGTCAGCGTCCTTGCGCGCGGGAAAACGCTTGCCGCGCTACGTGAGAACGGCTGGCGTCTTCGCAGTGGAAACGAATGCCTTTCCGTCCACGTGAAAGCCGACGACGATCCGGGGAAAATCGGCGTCCAGGAAATTCTGATCATCGCAGTCAAAGGGAATTCACTGCCGGAACTCGCGCCGAACCTGAAACCGATGATCGGTCCCGAGACTGTCCTCGTTCCCGCGATGAACGGCGTCCCCTGGTGGTTCTGCAAAATCGACAGCCTTGGTTTTGCGCCTTTTTCGCTCAAAAGCGTCGATCCCAGCGGAAAAATCGAGGAGAGTCTTCCGCTTGCCCAAACCTTGGGGTGCGCCGTTCACATGGGCGCAAGTTGTCTGGAACCCGGACTCGTCCAGCATACGATAGGCTGGGACCTCATGATGGGCGAGCCTTCGGGCGAAATTTCGGAACGCCTTGACCGCGTTTCCGGTCTCCTTGAGCGTGCCGGCCTCAAGATCAAGCGATCTTCCGACGTTCGCAACGATATCTGGTACAAGCTCTGGGGGAATATGACGTCAAACCCGATCTCCGCCATCACGGGCGCGACGCTTGCCCGCATCGTCGACGATCCGATCGTCCGCGAATTCTCTTCGGCGATGATGCGCGAAGCTACCGCGATTGGCGAACGCGTCGGTTGCCGGATAACGCAATCGCCCGAGGACAGGCATGCGATCACCCGGACGCTGGGCGACTTCAAAACGTCGATGTTGCAGGACGTCGAGGCCGGACGCGCGATGGAGCTTGACACCCTCGTTGGCGCGGTACGCGAAATGGGCCAGCGGATCGGTATACCGACGCCGAACATTGATGTCATTTTCGGGCTGACGCGCCTGTTTGGGCGTGTCCATGGCATCTACCCCGAAGCGTCTTCCTGATTTTCCGCCGCATTCCCCCATGAATCGTCCGATCGGACGATTCATGAAAAAACTATCGGAGCGGATCGTCGCGTTTTGCGGTATCGATCCGCGCGCGCAAACGCGCTGCGGCGCCGGCGGGATCGCTTTGACCGCAGATGGCCGAAACAACAGCGATACCCTGTGCGCCGGCCTTGATCAATTGCGCGCAGTTATCGGCGTCGATTCCGCCAATCGCGACGACAGGCAAAGGCGATACCGCTGCAAGCGCGGAAAATGTCTCGACGCCGATGACGGGCGCCGCGTCTTTTTTGGTGCGCGTCGAAAATACCGGCCCGATACCGAGATAATCGACGCCGTCCGCGGCAGCGGAAAGCTGCGCGACGTTCGTAACCGAGAGTCCGACGATTTTTCCCGGCCCAAGCCAGCGCCGCGCTTCGGCGGCGGGCAGGTCGGCTTGCCCGAGGTGTACGCCGTCCGCGTCGGCCATCAATGCCACATCAAGATGGTCGTTGACGATCAAGGGCACACAAAGCGGCGCGAGCATTGCCTTGAGCGCTCTCGCTGTGTCGAGCCACCGTCTTTTTTTCCACGTGGGCGCGCGCAGCTGGACGATCGTCGCGCCGCCAAGGACGGCTTGACGCGCTGTGCGCACCATCCCCTCCGGGTCGTCGCACAAGTCCGGATCGAGCACCAAATAAAGCGAAAAATCGGCGTGGCTCATGATGCCGGTTCTCCTGAAAAAGGAGGGAAAAACACGCATTGTTCCCAAAACATCCCGAATGCGGCGGGCGGGGCGCGATACACGTCAAG
>JAIRZC010000080.1 GCA_031267455.1 Accumulibacter sp.
AGCATGGTCCAGCTGTTCATGTGCACGATGCTGATTGCGCTTTCGACGAACAACCTCGGCATCCTGTGGGTCGCGATGGAAGCGGCGACGCTGACGACGGTGCTGCTCGTCGCGCTTTACCGTACGCCGGCGAGCCTCGAAGCCGCGTGGAAGTACTTCATTCTTTGCGGCGTTGGCATTGCGCAGGCCCTTTTCGGAACGATCCTGATTTATTTTGCCGCCGAGCGCGTTCTCGGTCACGACGGCGGCGCGCTGCTCTGGACGCAGCTTGACGCCGTCAAGGCTGATCTCGAGCCGACCGTTCTCTCGCTTGCCTTTGTTTTTCTGTTCGTCGGCTATGGGACGAAAACCGGACTCGTCCCCCTGCACAACTGGCTACCCGACGCGCATGCCGAAGGCCCGACGCCGGTCTCGGCGGTACTCTCGGGCCTGCTGCTCAACGTGGCGCTCTACGCGATCATTCGTTGCAAGGTACTCGTCGACGGCGCGCTCAAAAACGCCTTTGCGAGTCATCTGATGATGATTTTCGGTCTCCTGACCGTTGTTGTTCCGGCCTTTTATCTGTCGCGCCAGAAAGACATCAAGCGCCTGTTCGGCTACTCGTCGATCGAACACATGGGCCTCATTACCTTCGCTTTCGGAATGGGCGGCCCGGTCGCCAATTTCGCGGGGCTTTTACACATGACTGTCCATTCACTGACCAAGTCGGCGATTTTCTTCGCGGTTGGTCACGCCGCGCAGATGGCGCATACGCAGATCATCGACGACATCCGGGGCCTCATCAAAGCTTCGCCGACGATCGGCTGGGGGCTGACGCTCGGTACGCTCGCGATCCTTGGAATGCCGCCATTCGGCGTCTTCACGAGCGAATTCATGATACTGACGACGGCAATCAAGTATCATCCATGGGCGACGCCGATCCTTTTGATCGCGCTTGGCGTTGCCTTTGCGGCGATTTTCGGGAAAGTGCAGGCGATGGCCTTCGGGCGGCCGGTCGTAAACCCGCTGTCGCACAATCCAGCATTGTTTCCGGTCTTCATTCATCTGGGGCTTGTCCTCATGTTGGGCCTCTGGGTTCCGCCCTATCTGGCGGAGTGGTACCGGCAGGCCGCGAAATTCATCGGGTGATGTGGCGTGTTCTTCCTTGACCAGGCCCCCGAATTCACGCCGCTTGCCGGTGGCGCGGTGGTCGTTCATTCGGCGCGCGCCGATTACGAAGGATTCAGTGAATTCGCCCGTGCTGCTTACGAGGCGGGATGCCGGCTCGTCGCCCTCTGGGGCAGCGACGAGCGTGACCGGGACGCGCCGGGAATCGCGGTCTACGCCGCCTTCGATTTACCCGAAGGGCTGGTGTGCATAAGGCTTGCGTGTCCTGTTGAAAACCCGGTTTTCCCTGACCTCTCCGGCGTTTTTCCCGCGGCCGACCGAATGCAGCGCGCTATCCGCGACCTGGTCGGCGCCGTGCCGCAGGGTGGTGATTTACGTCCTTGGCTGCGTCACGCCAACTGGCCGGCCGATTACTTTCCGTTGCGCCTTGACGCGCCGGACGCTCGTTTTCCCGCCGAGAATGAAAACTACGAATTCGTCCGCGTTGGCGGTGACGGCGTCCATGAAATCGCCGTCGGTCCTATCCACGCCGGGATCATCGAGCCGGGGCACTTTCGGTTTTCGGTCATGGGCGAGAGCGTTTTGCGTCTCGAAGAACGTCTGGGTTGGAAGCACAAGGGAATCGAAAGGCGTTTTTTGGGGATGAACTTGGCCGACGGCATCAAGCTTGCGGGTCGAATTTCCGGCGACTCGACCGTCGCCTACGCCTGGGCCTACGCCCAGGCCGCCGAAATGATCTGCAAGGCCGAGGCGCCGCCTCGCGCCGCATGGCTTCGCGCGTTGTTTCTGGAGCGCGAGCGTGTCGCCAACCACTTGGGCGACCTCGGCTACCTCGGCAACGATGTCGCCCTGTCATTCGGGCTGATGCAGTTCATGCGGATCAAAGAAGACTGGCTGCGCGTGAATGCGCGGCTCTTTGGCCATCGCTTCATGATGGATAGAATCGTTCCCGGTGGCGTGACAGTCGACCTCGACGAGGCGGGCGCGCTTGAGATTGCCGAACAATGCCGGGTGACCGAGCGCGGCGTGCGCCGCCTGAAGGACGTCTACGAAGAGCACGCCGGTCTGCAGGATCGCTTCCTGACGACGGGGAGGATCACGCCCGAGCTTGCGAAACGCCTTTCCGCCGTCGGCCTCGCCGGTCGCGCGAGCGGGCAGCGCCGGGACTTGCGCGTCGACCATCCCGTTTCGCCTTACGACCGGTTGAAACCGGTCGTCGCTGTCGAGGAACATGGTGACGTTGCCGCGCGCGCGGCGATCCGCTTTTCCGAAATCGACGAGTCGTTACGGCTGATTCGCGCCCTTATCGGCGATATGCCGCCGGGTAGCGTCTGGAATGCCGTGCGCAGTGAGCCCGACAAACGGGGATTCGGCTGGATCGAAGGCTGGCGCGGCGAAGTTTTCATCGCGCTCGAAACGGGCGCGGACGGAAAGATTCGGCGCTGCCATCCGCACGACCCCTCGTGGCAGAATTGGCCGCTGCTCGAACACGCGATCATCGACAACATCGTCCCGGATTTTCCACTGATCAACAAATCGTTCAATCTTTCCTACGCTGGCCCCGATTTATGAACGGAACAAAGAGCTGAAAATCGTGTTTTCGATACTCAGGCAAATACTCCGCGACGGCGTTCTCACAGAAACATTGCCCGACGCCGACCCGGACCTTCAGGTCGCGACACGGCGTCTTTCGAACGAGATCGCGCAACGGCTCGGACGTTCGCTTTTCATCCGCGAAATCGACGCCGGGTCGTGCAACGGCTGCGAGCTTGAAATCCACGCGCTCGGAATTCCGTGCTACAACGCCGAGGCGTTGGGAATCAAATTTACCGCAAGCCCGCGTCATGCCGACCTCCTGCTCGTTACCGGGCCGGTCGCGAAAAACATGGAAGTCGCCTTGAGGCGCGCCTATGACGCCACACCGGAGCCCAAGCTCGTCGTCGCGGCGGGTGATTGCGGTTGTGCCGGAGGAGTTTTTGGAGAAAGCTACGCCTGTTGCGGCAGGGTCTCCAATGTCATTCCTGTCGACGTTTCGATTCCAGGCTGCCCGCCGACGCCGCTGCGGCTGATACAGGGGATCCTTGCCGCCGTGGGCGGAGACCGTGCTTCGCTTCCGATTCGCCGATGACTCTATCGAGCCTGTCAGCGCTTCGCTCTTGCGCCCAAGGTATTTTCGAAAAGAGAATGTGCGCGTCCAGGGGCGCTTTCGGTCGATTCCATTGACCTTGCCCCGGATGTTTTGTGTAAGCGCCGGTTTTTGAAAGAACGCGGCAGTGTGATAGGGACGATGGAGCCAAAGTATTTTTCAGCGGGAATGTCGACGACTGTCCATATCGGGGTATAAGAGTCTGTCGGCTTTCCACTTAAATTCAAGCGAATAGCTACTCTATTCGTACCGAGGGATGGGGAACAATAGGCGGTTTTCCTGTTTTTTTAGCCAATTGGATCAAATCCTGCGGGTTGCCGACATAGTGTGACAGCCCATCGATTCCCAAGAATTCAGGAGGAATCCCTCTCCCCGGCGCCCGATGAAATCCGCGCGGGAGATTTTCATTTGAAGTTTTTCTTGACATTTCGATGAAAAAGTCTAGCCTCTTCTGAGTCAAACATATTGTGTGGTTATGGAGAGAGAATCATGTCAAGGGCCCCCCTGTCGTTTCCCTTCGCCGCGAAAAGGAATTCTTCCTTGATTCTGGCGGCGGTTCTCCTGCCCTCAACCCTCCTTTTTTTCTCCCCTCTCTCCCATTCCGCCACCTGCACGAAGACGAACTTTTCAGTCGGTTATGAAGTTACCGCTACGGGCGAGCCGAACGCCAATGGGCAATACACCTATACCGTCTCGCCGCTGCGGTGCGACGCGAGTGGGCAAGTAGTTTACGATCCGGGGATCGGCTTTGGCGACGGCGACTATGTCGGTCAGCAAACCCCCGACGCCGCCTATGCCGCCTTTAAGAATTCCTACTTGTACAACATGCGCTCTTTTGAAGGCGCGTGCAAATTCAGCTATATTGGAATTCACAGCTACTACAACGGCGCGATCGACGGCGTCGTGCTCACGACGTCGGCGTACCCGGTCAGTCAAACGCAATACCGGAACCTCTTCTACTCGCCGCTGCATCAAAACCTGTCGGCCACCGCGGGCGGCATAAAAAAAGACAGCGCCTCCAACCCCGCGACCGGCGCCTGCTCGCTGACCGATCAAAAGAAATCCGAAGAACAGGGCGGCGGGAATTCCAACGCCCCGAAGCAATGCGTCGGCAACCCGCTTCTCCCTGGCCGCGGCTGCAAAGTCCAGACAGAGACCGACTACCTC
>JAIRZC010000141.1 GCA_031267455.1 Accumulibacter sp.
TGAAACCATTATCCCGCCGCGCAAGAAGGGAAATACGCCCCTTCATCAGGGATTGAATTCAATGCCTTTGCACCCATATCCCGAAAGAAATGAATTTCTGAATCGCATGCGTCGATTTCGCTGTGCCGCGCCCGAACGCTGTCTGCGGTTCCCTTTTGTGCCATGGACGATTCATAACGGAATTACTGGAGGTAGGGACTTCTCATGAAAAGGATTTTCACGGTTCTTTTTCTTTTATCGTTTTCTTTTTCGGGTTGGGCCCAAAACGTGGGGCTCCCTGATTTTACGGAATTGGTCGAAAAACAAGGAAGCGCCGTTGTCAACATCAGCACATCGCAGGTCGTGCGCGGTGGTGGGCGTGGCGCACCGTTTCCGTTTGACGACGACGACCCGATGTCGGAGTTTTTTCGACGTTTCTTTCCGCAAATGCCCGGGACACCGTCGGTGCCGCGCGAATTTCAAACACACTCGCTCGGATCGGGTTTCATCATCAGCACCGACGGCTATATCCTGACGAATGCGCACGTAATCGACAGCGCCGACGAGATACTCGTCAGGCTGACCGACAAGCGTGAATTCAAGGCCAACGTTATCGGCGCCGACAAACGTACCGATGTGGCCCTGATCAGGATCGACGCGAAGAACCTTCCCGCCGTCTCGTTCGGCGATCCGAATTCACTTAAAGTCGGCGAATGGGTTGTTGCGATCGGGTCTCCGTTCGGTTTCGACAATAGTGTAACGGCCGGAATCGTCAGCGCGAAAGGGCGCTCGTTACCGCAGGAAAATTACGTGCCTTTCATCCAGACGGATGTTGCCGTCAATCCTGGTAATTCGGGCGGGCCGCTCTTCAATCTGAAAGGCGAGGTCATTGGAATCAACTCGCAGATATACAGCCGCTCCGGTGGTTTCATGGGGATTTCCTTTGCGATTCCGATTGACGTCGCGCTCGACATTCAGTCTCAACTGCGCGCAAAAGGCAAGGTAACGCGGGGGCGTATCGGTGTCATCATCCAGGAGGTTTCGAAGGACTTGGCTGAAACCTTCGGCCTGCCCAGAGCGCAGGGTGCGATCGTAAACGATGTGGAAAAGGGCAGTCCGGCTGACAAGGCTGGCATCGAATCGGGCGATGTCATTCTCAAATTCGGCGGTAGGCCCATAGGGAGCTCCTCCGATCTTCCGCGTATCGTCGCTGCAACACGCCCGGGGACGAAAGTCGCCGTGCAAATATGGCGCAACGGCGCAACGAAAGAATTGACGATCGTCGTCGGAGAAATCCGGGAAGAAAAAACAGCTTCGACGAATGGAAAGAAACAGAGGGATGTCGAGCAGGCGAGCAACCGACTCGGCTTGGTTGTCTCCGAGCCGACGGTGGATCAAAGGCGCCGGCTGGGGATCGACTCGGGTTTGATCATAGAAAGTGTGCGCAAGAATGCCACATATGCGGACTTACGGCCTGGCGATGTCATCTTGACGATCATCGTCAGGGGCGAGAACACTGACATAAAGAACGTCGAGCAGTTCAACAGGATTTTGAACAAGCTCGATAAGTCGACTAACTTTACTTTGTTGGTAAAACGCGGTGAAATGAGGCATTTCATAACCATCAAGGGACTGCCTTGAATGATGATCCCCCTCGACAGCGAACGCTGACCCTGGTTTCAAGAAACGGTTGCCACCTCTGTCATGAGATGGGGGTGGCGCTTCTTCCTCTCGCAAGCGAGCTCAATTTCCATATCGAACTCCTTGATGTGGATTCCGATCCGGAGCTCGTTGCGCGCTATGGCGCCAATCTTCCGGTACTCCTGCACGGAAGCAAGGAACTCTGCCAGTATTTTCTCGAAATCGCCAAAGTGCGTGATTATCTTGGAAAAATTTGTTAGAATCCCTCATTTCCGCCGACCGGTCGAAAATACATCAATCCCCGTCGACGCCTTCTTTTCACGACATGCAACGTACCCGGAACTTCTCCATCATTGCGCATATCGATCATGGAAAATCGACGCTGGCCGACCGAATCATCCACCTTTGCGGTGGCCTCTCCGATCGGGAGATGGAAGAGCAGGTACTTGATTCGATGGACATCGAGCGTGAGCGCGGAATCACGATCAAAGCGCAAACGGTCGCATTGCAATACCGGGCAAAAGACGGCGAGATATATCGCCTGAACCTGATCGACACGCCTGGGCACGTCGATTTTTCCTACGAAGTCTCGCGTTCGCTTTCGGCCTGCGAGGGCGCGTTGCTTGTCGTCGACGCATCCCAAGGCGTTGAAGCGCAGACTGTCGCCAACTGCTATGCCGCGATTGACCTCGGCGTCGAAGTCCTTCCGGTACTCAACAAAATCGACCTGCCATCCGCGATGCCCGACAATGCGCGCAAGGAAATCGAGGACGTCATTGGCATTGACGCGTCTGACGCGATCCTGGTGTCCGCCAAGACGGGCCTGGGCGTCGAAGACATTCTCGAAGCGATCATCGCGCGCATTCCTCCACCCGAGGGAATGCCCAAAGGGCCGCTCAAGGCGCTTCTGGTCGATTCGTGGTTCGATAATTATGTCGGAGTAGTCATGCTGGTCCGTGTTGTAGACGGCGTCCTGCGTCCGAAGGACCGAATCCGCCTGATGTCCGGAAAATCGACTCATCTATGCGAGCAACTCGGCGTTTTCACGCCCAAGGCCGTTCAGCGCGATATCCTGTGCGCTGGGGATGTCGGCTATGTCATTTCGGGTATCAAGGAACTCAAGGAGGCACAGGTCGGGGATACGCTCACGCTTGCGGACAATCCGGCATCGGAACCTCTGCCTGGATTCAAGGAAATCAAGCCGCAGGTTTTTGCGGGCCTCTATCCGGTCGAATCGAACCAGTATGATTCCTTGCGCGAGTCGCTTGAAAAATTGAAGCTCAACGACGCATCGCTACATTACGAACCCGAAGTCTCCCAAGCGCTCGGTTTTGGTTTCCGCTGCGGGTTTTTGGGGCTCCTGCACATGGAAATAGTCCAGGAACGCCTTGAACGCGAATTTGATCAATATCTGATCACGACCGCGCCGACAGTGGTCTATGAAGTCCTTTTGCGCGACGGAATGCTTGTCCGCGTGGAAAATCCCGCCAAGCTGCCGGAACCGTCGAAAGTCGCGGAAATCCGAGAACCGATCATCACAATCACCGTTTTCGTTCCCCAGGATTACATCGGCAATGTGATTACGCTTTGTAACCAAAAGCGCGGCAATCAGGTCGACATGACCTACCATGGACGGCAGGTTCGCCTGATCTATGAAATGCCGACTGCCGAAGTCGTCATGGATTTTTTCGATAAGTTGAAATCCGTTTCACGCGGCTACGCTTCGCTCGATTACGAATTCAAGGAATTCAGGGTGTCCGATGTCGTCAAACTAGATGTCTTGATCAATGGGAACCGTGTTGATGCGCTGTCGATGATCACGCATCGCGCCGATTCTGCTCGCAGGGGGCGCGAACTCGCGAATAAAATGCGCCAGTTGATTCCCAGGCAGATGTACGATGTAGCGATCCAGGCGGCAATTGGTTCGAATGTCGTCGCGCGAGAAAACGTGAAAGCCCTGCGGAAGGATGTTCTGGCCAAGTGTTATGGCGGAGATATAACGCGCAAGAAAAAACTGCTTGAGAAACAAAAGGCCGGAAAAAAGCGCATGAAGCAGGTGGGAGCAGTTGAAATTCCGCAAGAAGCATTTCTCGCCATGTTGCGGATCGATAAATAAGGAGTTCGTGTGGGCTTTGCTGCGATTTTGTTCTGTTTGCTCGTCATCAGCGGTTTCTTATGGTTTGCCGACGTCGTCTTCTTCCGAAAACGGAGGGTGCCTGGCGCGCCCGATCCTGCATGGGTAGAATACGGTGGCAGCTTCTTTCCAGTGATCCTGATCGTTTTCGTGCTGCGCTCCTTTGTCGTCGAACCCTTCAAGATTCCCTCCGGGTCAATGATTCCCACGCTGATGCCCGGAGACTTCATCCTCGTCAATAAATTCGCTTACGGGATACGTCTCCCGATCATTGATAAAAAAATCGTTTCGATCAATGAGCCTCGGCGCGGCGAGGTCATGGTTTTCCATTCCCCGGAAAACACCTCGATTGACTTCGTCAAGCGCGTGATCGGTGTTCCCGGCGACAAGGTCGCTTATCTGAACAAGCGTCTGAGCATCAACGATATTCCAGTGGAAACACGAAAAACCGACGATTATCTTTACGAGGAACGCAAGCTTTATTTCGCGCAGTTCGCCGAAAAAGCGAACGGGGCCGAATATCGGACGCTCAACGACGACGATTCCCCTGCCTCCGTTCGGAACGCCACGAGTTTCCCGTTTCGCGAAAACTGTCTATACAATAATGAAGGCGTGGTCTGCACGGTGCCGCCAGGTCATTATTTCATGATGGGCGATAATCGCGACGACAGCAGCGATAGTCGTTTCTGGGGTTTCGTCCCCGAAGGGAACATCGTCGGGAAAGCTTTCTTCATCTGGTTGAATTTCGGTAATTTTAAACGCATTGGAACTTTTCAATAAGGGTCGTCCATGATAAAAAAACAGCGTGGCATCAGCTTGTCGAGCTTGGTTGTAGTGGGAGCAATTTTGTGCATTCTCGCCATCCTCACGGTAAAAATACTTCCCGATGTGGTCGAGTTTTATAAAATCAAGAAAAGCATCGCGGCGACGGCGGCGAACGCCAGCGGGAAAATGGTCGGTGAAATTCGCGTGATTTACAGTAGATATGCCGAAGTCGATCATATTCGTTCAATTTCTCCCGAGGAGATCGTTATTTCCAGGGATGGTGGCGACATAATCCTTTCGTTTGCCTATGAGAAACGGATTCCGCTGTTCGCAAATGTTTCCCTATTGATCGATTTCCACGGTGTCACTTCCGCGCGAGACCGAAGCGAATGACCGAACGGCTTGAACGCGCGCTCGGTCATTCGTTCTCAAATGCTTCCTTGTTCCGTACGGCGTTGACGCACCGGAGTTACGGGTCCCCGCACAACGAGCGGCTTGAGTTTCTTGGCGATGCCGCGCTCAATGGCATCATCGGAAAAGCGCTTTTCGACCGCTATCCGGAGCAGCCAGAGGGTATTCTCTCGCGTTTGAGGTCCAACCTCGTCTGTCAGAACATGCTCCACAGACTGGCGCTTTCACTGAACCTGTGCGATTTTTTGAAATTGGGCGAGGGCGAGCTGAGAACCGGTGGAAGTCTGCGTCCTTCCATCCTCGCCGACGCGCTGGAGGCTCTTTTTGGCGCGATCTGGATCGACGCCGGTTTCGACGCGACCACCTCCGTGATCGTCAGGCTGTATGAAAAGCCGCTTGCGGAGATCGTCCTGGAGAAACCCTTCAAGGATGCCAAGTCGCGCCTGCAGGAATATCTTCAAGGGCGCAAGCTTCCGCCACCGAAGTATGCGATCCTTGCCCTGGAAGGTCCGGTCCATGCGCAGCAATTTCAACTCGCGTGCCGAATCGAGGCTTTGGACGTCGAAACCGAGGGCAGGGGAACGAGCCGCCGCGCGGCCGAACAAATGGCCGCGGAGCGTGCGCTTGAGACCTTGCGTGTGCCGTGAGCACATGGGGCGATGAATTCTCGATTCGATTGAATTTTACGATGGCAAAGCCGCTTCCCGCTCCTTGGATTTTCCGATTTACTGATTCCGTTTACAATCCCGAATTATCCGTCTGCTCGTCGTATTCGTTTGAGTACGCTTATCTAGAAGTTTTTCGGACATGATGTGTCGAAGTGAGAAGGAGACGAGAGAAGTTTTTCACGGATTTGACGCGAATCGTCGTTCTGTTCGCATGAAAAAGTCGGAAAATAATGGGGCGTTTTCCCGTTACTGGCTTGGTCAAGTTTGATAATGGCCGAAATAAAATCCGGCTTCATCGCCATCGTCGGTCGTCCGAATGTCGGAAAATCGACGCTTCTGAATTGCTTAGTCGGCGAAAAAGTCAGTATCGTTTCCAGAAAGGCGCAGACGACGCGCCATCGGATTACGGGAATATTGACCCGACCGGACGCGCAGTTCGCTTTTGTCGATACCCCGGGTTTTCAAACAAAATACGTCAATGCGCTCAACCGCGCGATAAACCGCGGCGTCAAACACGCGATAGCAGATGTCGATGTCATTGTTTTCGTCGTCGAAGCCACGCCTTTTGGCGCGGAGGACATGACGGTGCTCAAATTGCTTCCAAAAAATCGGCCAGTGATTCTAGCCGTCAATAAGATCGATAAAATCAAGTACCGATCTCATCTTTTGCCGCTACTTTCCGCGTTTTCGACACTTTTCCCCTTTTCGGCTATTGTCCCGATCAGCGCTGCCCAAGAAAAACAGATCGACGATCTTCTGGACGAAATCCGCTCGTATTTGCCCAATGAGGATTTTCTGTTCGACAAGGACGAAATCACGGACAAAAACGAGCGTTTTCTCGCGGCAGAATACGTCAGGGAAAAACTTTTCCGCCTTGTCGGCGATGAATTGCCTTACGCTGCAACCGTTGAAATCGAAAAATTCGAAACGGAAACTTCCTTGCGGCGCATCGGCGCCGTCATCGTCGTCGGACGTTCGGCGCACAAGGGTATCGTCATCGGAAAAAGGGGCGGAATGCTCAAGCGCATTGCGACTGAAGCTCGCCAGGATATGGAAAAATATTTCGGCGGCAAGATTTTTCTCGAAATTTTCGTTCGTGTTCAGTCCGGTTGGAACGACAACGAGCGCCTACTCAAAAGCCTGGGGTATCACGAGTGAGGCGCACGTTCTTACGTGACACTGAGTTGTGTGCGGACTACAGAACGCTGAAGCGCTTTTCGCGAATAGTTTGAACAATGGGTCGAAATGTAATTGGCGGTCAGCCGGCGTACGTGCTGCATTCCCATCCCTACAGCGAAACAAGTCTCGTTGTCGAAATTTTTTCACGCGATTTTGGCCGCATCGCCCTTTTGGCACGCGGAGCTCGGCGTCCACGTTCCGCGCTTCGTGGCCTGTTGCTTGCTTTTCAGCCACTTGAAGTTGCATGGTCGGGGAAGGGCGAAGTACAAACGCTGGTGAAAGCCGAGTGGCAAGGCGGACAGCCCCTTCTTTCGGGGAAAGCCCTGCTTTGCGCCTATTATCTGAACGAGCTCCTGCTACATCTTCTGCCGCGCGCTGACGCACACGAACAGCTTTACTCTGCCTATGCCGGGACATTGCTGCGGCTCGCGGATCACCCGCGTGAATCCGACCTGCGTGTTTTCGAGTGCGCGCTCCTGCGTGAACTCGGTTATGGGTTGACGCTCAAACATGACGCCGATGGTTTCCCCATTGATCCGTCGGAGGATTACGCTTACGAAATCGAAAGAGGGCCGACGCGAGCCAAAGATCGCGATCAAGCGTTTTTGGTAAAAGGAAAAACACTGATCGACATAGGCGGGGGAGATTTTTCCGATCCGCGTTCACTTGCGGAGGCCAAGCAACTCATGCGCATCTTGATCGCATACCATACGAGCGGCAAGGATTTTCAGGTGCGAAAATTTTTCATGGAGCTTCAGGAATTATGATTGAACTCGGTGTTAACATCGATCACGTCGCCACGATCCGTCAGGCACGTCGAACCTATGAACCCGAACCTGTCTGGGCGGCTGCTGAAGCGCATCTCGGTGGCGCCGACGGCATTACCGTTCATCTGCGCGAAGACCGCCGACACATCCAGGACAGCGATGTCGAAAAGCTCCGGACGCTTACGCAGATCAAACTGAATCTGGAAATGGCGGCGACGGATGAAATGATCGGAATTGCCTGCCGCCTGAAACCCGAGATGTCCATGCTTGTTCCCGAGGGACGGAACGAAATTACGACGGAGGGGGGGCTGGATATCCTCTCGCAAGAGAAAAAACTCAAAAAAGCGATTGATGTTTTAAGCGATGCGGGCATCCTCAGCAGCGTTTTTATCGATGCCGATTTAGCGCAAATCGATGCGGCGGCTCGAATCGGCGCGCATGTTTGTGAAATCCATACCGGCCCCTACGCGCATGCCTTCCACACCATGGGTCGCGATGCCGAAAGCCCATCGGTTCTTACCGAACTCGAAAAAATCCGCAAAGCGGGGGATGCGATCCAGGCGCACGGAATGCGTTTTAACGCCGGCCACGCGCTGACCTATTTCAATGTCCAACCCATCGCGCGTCTTCCCGGCGTCCGGGAATTGCACATTGGTCACGCGATTGTTAGCCGCGCTGTTTTCGTTGGAATGCGCGAGGCGGTCAGGGAAATGAAACGGCTCATCCGTGAAGCGCGCTTTTGGCCATGATTGCCGGTATTGGGGCGGATATTGTTG
>JAIRZC010000208.1 GCA_031267455.1 Accumulibacter sp.
CTGCCGCCGATGATCCGCGTCAATGGCGATGTTCGCCGCATCAACCTGCCTGCCATGGATCACAAGGATGTACACTCCATGGTATATGACATCATGAACGACAGCCAGCGCAAACATTACGAAGAAACGCTCGAATGCGATTTTTCCTTCGAGATCCCGAATCTTGCGCGCTTTCGTGTCAACGCTTTTGTCCAGAATCGCGGCGCCGGCGCCGTTTTTCGGACGATTCCGTCAAGAGTCCTGACGCTCGAAGAACTTCGCTGCCCGTCGATATTCAGAAGCATCTCCGAATACCCTCGCGGAATCGTGCTTGTCACGGGACCGACGGGTTCGGGCAAGTCGACGACTTTGGCGGCAATGGTCAACCACATCAACGAGACCGACCACGCGCACATCCTGACCGTCGAGGACCCGATCGAGTTTGTCCATGAATCGAAGAAATCTCTGATCAACCAGCGTGAGGTCGGGCCGCACACGCTCTCTTTTGCCAATGCGTTGAAGTCGGCCCTGCGGGAGGACCCCGACGCGATCCTTGTCGGCGAAATGCGTGACCTCGAGACGATAAGGCTTGCGCTGACGGGCGCCGAAACAGGCCATCTCGTCTTTGGTACCCTGCACACGTCGAGCGCCGCCAAGACCGTCGACCGCATCGTCGACGTTTTCCCGGCCGCGGAAAAGGAGATGGTACGCGCGATGCTTTCCGAATCGTTGCGCGCCGTCATTTCGCAAACCCTGCTCAAGACCAAGGACGGTTTGAGCCGCATCGCGGCGCATGAGATCATGATCGGGACGCCGGCGATTCGCAACCTGATCCGTGAAAACAAGGTTGCGCAGATGTATTCGGTCATTCAGACAAGCGCGCAGCTTGGTATGCAGACATTGGACCAGAATTTGCTCGACCTCGTTCGCCACAATGCCGTTTCTCTTGAGGAGGCGCGCAGCAAGGCATCCAACAAAGACATTTTTCCAGGCTAGGAGTCTGTCGGACTTGACCAAATCGGCTGCAAAAAACGGGGAAAACTGCTCCTGTTTCCACTTTTTGCGCTCCGGCCCATCCAGTCCGGCAGGCTCCCCGTTTGATCGACGATTTGATAGGGAGTGCGACAGAATATTATGGAACGCGACCAAGCCCTGAATTTCATGCACGACCTTCTGCGCCTGATGCAGCAGAAGAACGGTTCGGATCTTTTCATCACATCCTACTTCCCGCCGGCGATCAAGGTCGACGGAAAGATCATGCCGGTCTCCGATCAGGCGCTGACGCCCCAGCATACGGCCGAACTTGCGCGCTCGATCATGAACGACCGCCAGGCGGCCGAATTCGAGGCGACGAAAGAATGCAATTTCGCGATTTCGCCTTCGGGAATCGGTCGTTTCCGGATCAATGTCCTGTGGCAGCAGGGCCATATCGCCGTCGTCTGCCGGACGATCAATCTAACGATCCCGACGATAGATTCGCTTGGCCTGCCCCCGGTTCTGAAGGACATCGGGATGATCAAGCGCGGCCTGGTTATTTTCGTCGGGGGCACGGGCACGGGGAAGACGACATCGCTTGCGGCACTCGTCGACCACCGCAACCTCAACAGCTACGGTCATATCATTACCGTCGAGGACCCGATCGAATACACGCACCAGCACAAGAATTGCATCGTGACGCAGCGCGAAATCGGCGTTGATACCGATTCGTGGGAAAACGCGCTGAAGAATTCGCTGCGGCAAGCGCCAGACGTGATTCTGATGGGGGAAATCCGCGACCGCGAGACGATGAATTTCGCGGTTTCCTTTGCCGAGACGGGGCACCTTTGCCTTGCCACGTTGCATGCAAACAACACGAACCAGGCGATTGACCGGATTCTCAACTTTTTTTCGGAAGACCGCCGGCAGCAACTCCTGATGGATCTTTCGCTGAACCTCCGCGCTCTCGTTTCCCAGCGCCTTCTGCCCAAAAAAAGCGGCCGGGGGCGTGTCGCCGCGATAGAAATCATGCTGAATTCACCGCTGATCGCCGACCTGATTTTCAAGGGTGACATCCCGGAAATCAAGGAAATCATGAAAAAATCGCGTTCGCTCGGCATGCAAACTTTCGATCAGGCATTGTTCGATCATTACGAAGCCGGTAACATCACGTATGAAGAAGCCTTGCGTAACGCTGACTCGATCAACGACCTCCGTCTGCGGATCAAGTTGGAAGGCAAGGAAATCAAGAATCGCGATCTGATCTCGGGGACCACCCACCTCGAGGTCGTCTAACCGGTCGGCGCAGCCGCCAACAGCAGCGCTGCCTGTACGGTTTCGCCGTTCGAAGTATTGAACCGCGAAAAGATCGCAATAATCATAACAAGAATAATCCGACGTTTCTCTTGTCCCTGTTTCACGTAAGTGAGGGCGTTTTTCGTTTTCCGGCATCGATTGAAGCCGGAGAGTTGCTTGTCCCCGCGAAGCTGGGGATCGGGAGGGTGGTAATCTATGGCTTGCCCTATGATTCTGTACTTTTTCTTTGGATACTTAATTTAATATGAAGAAAGCGAAATACCCAGGAATTCCAAACGTCATCAACGGTAACGGCGCGGTAGCCCACGTCATGCACAATGTCTGCGGCGGCGTCATCGGCTATCCGATCACGCCTTCGACCGAAATCGCCGAACTGTATGAAGCGTATCGCGCGGAAGGCGGTGTCAACGTATGGGGCAAGCATCCATTTTTCTTCGAACCCGAAGGCGAACATTCAGCGCAGACCGGCGCGCTCGGCGCGACGTTGCCAGGTGGACAGTTCATCTCGAACGCCTCGTCGAGCCAGGGTATCCTGTATGGGATTGAATCGCACTACGTTACGGTTGGAAAAAAGCTCGGCGGTTTCGTCCTCCAGGTTGCTGCGCGCGTCGTCTCCAAACAGTCGCTGAACGTCATGGCGGGTCACGACGATGTCTATGCGCTCTTGCCGGCGGGTTATACCATCCTATTTGGTTCCAACCCGCAGGAAGCGGCGGACCTTGCCGCGATCGCCTACCGCATCTCGTCGCTGTCGCTGGTTCCGGTCGCGAACGCGATGGACGGCTTTGCGACGAGTCACATGATGTGCGAAACCCTGCTCCCCGAACCCGACCTGCTTTGCGAGTATCTCGGCGACCCATCGGGCCGGATCCCATCGCCGACTCTGGCGCAGGAAGTCCTGTACGGCGCCAAGGGCCGTGTATTCCAATTGAAACAGTATCTGTCGCGCCATCAGGCCGAGATCGATCCGGATGACCGCGCGGCTCTGCAAGCCTTTCTCGACACCAATGCGGGTCGAGTCGAAAAAGACGGCGAAGGCAAGCTGCTTCCGCAAACGCTGGCTAATCTCCCCGAAGTTTTGCATGCCCAATGGCGGCGGCAGTGGCGAAATGCGCACGAAAAAGGCACGCGCCAGCTCGTTCCGGCGTACGTCGACGTCAACAACCCCGGTCAGACCGGAACCGTTCAGAATCAACCCGACTTTCAGGCGGCCGCGGCCGACCACCGCGCGCATTTCCTCAGCGATGTTCCCGCGCTTGCGCGGCAGGCGATGGCCGAGTATTCGGTCTTGAGCGGGCGCGATTACGCGCCGGTGCGCGCTTTCATGTGCGACGACGCCGAGTCGGTCATGGTTGGCTTGGGCTCGGTGACCGACGATGTCGAGGCCGTCGTCGCCCATTTGCGCTCGCAGGGTGAAAAAGTAGGCGTCGCGTCGATCAAGCTCCTGCAACCTTTCCCCGAAGCCGAAATCATCGCCATCCTCAAAGACAGGAAGGCAGTCATGATTCTCGAGCGTTCCGAACAGACGTCGCTTTCGAGTTTCGTCTCGGAAGCTCTCGTGAAAGCGCGCGAAAATGGCGAGGCGCTTTCCGGAGAGGCGCGCCACGCGGGAATCCCGGCATTGAAGGCTTTGCCGCGCGTCACGACGGCGATCTTCGGTCTCGGCGGGCACGACCTCCAGCCGCGCCACCTCATCGCCGCTTTCAAGGCGATGAAAGACGGAAAGAGCGCGCCGCTCATCTACCTGGGCTCGCAATTCTTCTCGAATTTTGCGTCACTCTCACCTCGGATGGCCGAACTTCAGAAACAGTTGAGAAAATCCTACCCGGAAACCGCGAAGATGGCGCTGGAAACCGGTGAAAATCCGAGGCTTCTCCCCGAAAAGGGTTTCCGTATTCGTTTCCATTCGGTTGGCGGCTATGGAACGATCGCATCGGGTAAGCTGTTGACCGATATTCTCGCGGGCGCGCTGGAAATGCACTCGAAGTCCGCGCCCAAATACGGCTCGGAAAAGAGCGGCGCGCCGACGAATTACTACATCACGCTGAGTCCGGATCCCATCAAGATCACGAACGCCGAACTCGAAGACGTCGAAGTCGTCATTTCGCCCGACCATCGCGTTTTCAGCCACACGAATCCGTTGCGTGGGCTTGCCGCGGGTGGGACTTTCATCCTGCAGTCGGATGCCGTCCCTGAAGAAATCTGGGCGCAGCTGCCGCAGCACGCCAGAAAAACGATCCGCGAGAAAAAAATCAACTTCCTCGCCATCGATGCCTTTGGTGTCGCGAAGCGCAACGCGCCGACCGAAGAACTTGCAACCCGCATGATGGGCATTGCCTTCATCGGCGCCGTCGTCGGCCACGTCCGGGAAGTATCAGCGGGCGCTTCTTCTGGAGATGTCCTCGAAAAAGTCCGCAAGCAGATCGCCAAGAAATTCGGCGCAAAGGGCGCCACGGTCGTCGAAAGCAACATGGCAATCATCCGCGAGGGGATTCAATCGACCCACCGCGTCGATTACACATTGGCGGCGCTTGCAAGGATCGACGCCAACCCAGCGCCGATCGTGTTGCGAAACGCATCGCTCTCGGCATCGATGTGCCGCCTGCCCGGCGCGTCTGAAACGGCCGGGCTTTTCGACCGCGACTATTTCAACGATATCGTTGCGGGGCCTTTCCGCGAAGGAACGATCAGCGAGGCGC
>JAIRZC010000254.1 GCA_031267455.1 Accumulibacter sp.
GAAACCTCGTAATATCGTCTCTTTCAAACGAACAGGACCCGCCATGGCCGAACAGACGCCGGCTTTCACGATAGAAAAGCTCTACATCAAGGACATATCTCTCGAAGTTCCGAACGCGCCCGACATCTTCCTTGAAAACGGTGCGCCCGAAACTGGTATCCAGATACAGATCGCGCCGCAGCATCTTGCCGACGACGTATACGAATCGACCCTGACGGTGACGGTCACCGCGAAACTTGGTGAAAAGACGCTCTTTCTCATCGAAGTGGCGCAAGCCGGGGTTTTCCGCCTCCAGAATATTCCGGAAGAAGAAATCGATCCCCTGCTTTCCATCGCGTGTCCAAACGTTCTTTTTCCCTATGTCCGCGAGGCGGTATCGGATCTTGCGTCCCGCGCCGGGTTTGCGCCCGCGATCCTGCAGCCCGTCAATTTTGAAGCGCTCTACGCCTCACGGAGCCAGCAGCAGGAAAACAGCGCGGCGGAAGAGGCTCCCGCCGTGCAAACCCTTCAATGAAGCGCACAGCCTTGCCGCTCTCGACCGGTCCGTGCCGGATCCGGATCGCCTTCTCTTGGCAAATGGAAAGACAATGTTTCAATCCACGCCCGCAGTCGGGCGAAACCGCACGGAAAAGGTGACGCCTCTCTCGTGCCTGATTATCCCCCTGAAGGGGAGGTTTCCAACCGGAGTGAGTTTTAGATGAAAAAACCGTTCGGCATTCTGATCCTTGCCGTTGCCTTCCCTGTGCTCGCCGCGGAATACCGGACGACGAACGCAGCCGCCATTCTCTACGACGCGCCTTCACCGAAAGGCAACAAGCTCTTTGTCATCCGAAGCGGAACACCGGTCGACCATGTCGTCACGCTCGATGCCTGGTCAAAAGTGCGTGACGCTTCCGGCAGCCTGACCTGGATCGAGAAAAAATACCTCTCCGAAAAACGCACAGTCATCGTCATCGCGTCACGCGCCGCGATCCGGAAAAACGCCGACGACGCTTCGGCGCTTGTTTTCGAGGCCGAGAAAGACGTCTCTCTCGATTTTCTCGGCACATCGGGCATGTGGGCCAATGTCCGGCATCGTGACGGCCCAGCCGGCTTTGTCCGCCTCAACCAGATATGGGGAATATAGGCTTGGATATCGCAATTCTCGGCGCGGGCGCCTGGGGGACGGCGCTTGCGATCGCCCTGAGTGAAAGGCACCGCGTCTCCCTCTGGACTCGTGAAGACGACGTCATCCAGGCGATGCGCTCTGAACGCGAAAACCGGCGCTTCTTTCCGGGATACCGTTTACCCGACGCGCTAAAGGTCGTCGATTCTTTCGATGCCGCCGTTGAATCGGCCGGCCTCGTGATCGTCGCGACGCCTGTCGCGGGCTTGCGCCCGACCCTGCGGCGTCTCCGCGAAAACCGGGCGACTTCAAAACCTCTGTTCTGGGTCTGCAAAGGATTCGAAGCGGGAACAGCCTTGCTTCCGCATCAAGTCGCCGCAGAAGAGTTGGGCGGATTGGACAAATCGGAACACGCGGGCAAAGACCTCGTTTACGGCGTCCTGACCGGACCGAGTTTCGCCGAGGAAGTCGCGCGCGGTCTTCCGACCGCGGTTACGCTTGCCGCGAACATCTCCGGATTTGCGCGGCGCCTGGCGCCCGAATTACACCACCCACGTTTTCGCATCTATCCTGGCGACGACCTCCCCGGCGCTGAAACAGGGGGCGCCGTCAAGAACGTCATCGCCATCTCGATTGGGATCTGCGACGGTTTGGGCTACGGCCTCAACGCGCGCGCGGCGCTGATGACGCGCGGACTCGCTGAAATCAGCCGGCTTGGCGTCGCTCTCGGTGGGAAGACGCAAACCTTCATGGGTCTCGCCGGAATGGGCGACCTGATCCTGACTTGTACCGGCGATCTTTCGCGCAATCGCCGCGTGGGCCTGGCGCTCGCCGCCGGAAAAACGCTCGCGCAAATCCTCGCCGAACTCGGCCATGTGGCCGAGGGCGTCAACACGGCGCGCGAAGCCGCGCGCCTCGCCGAAAAGCTCGGGATCGAAATGCCGATCGCCAAATCGATTGATTCCATCCTGCATCGGGGTGTTACCGTTCGAGATGCCGTCGAAAGCTTGCTGAAACGCGACATGACAGAGGAAAATTCGTAAAGCACGGCCTTTCCCTCCGTTTCATATCCCGCCGTAAAATCCCGTCTGCCTCCACGCCTCGAAAACCGTAACGGCGACGGCATTCGAGAGATTCAGGCTACGCTGCCCCGGGCGCATCGGAAGGCGAAGCCGATGCGTTTCCAGAAACTCCCCGAGAATATCCACCGGAAGACCGCTCGTTTCCCTTCCGAAAACGAAAACGTCGCCCGGTCGAAAAGCGACGGAATCGAAGCGGTGATCGCCGCGTGTCGTTATGGCGAAAAACCGACGCCCGTGAAGCGCTGCCTTGCATATCGCCCAATCGGCGTGCCTGAAGACACGCGCGAATTCATGGTAATCGAGACCCGCGCGCTTGAGCGCGCGGTCTTCCCAGCGAAAGCCGAGTGGCTCGACGAGGTGCAGTTCGGCGCCGGTGTTCGCGCACAACCGGATCACATTCCCCGTATTGGGCGGAATTTCAGGCTGAAACAGGACGACGGTGATCATGGCAAGGCCTGAAGCCTCCTCGGAAGGGCGCGCGCCAAAACCAGGGCGCCGACCCATGTCGCGCGGGCGCGTTTCATCGCGCGGGCACACTCGCCGAGCGAAGCACCCGTCGTCATGACGTCGTCGATAATGAGGACGCGCTTGCCTTCAAAGTCGCTCGAACAGAGAAAAGCGTTCCGAATGTTGCCTCCGCGTTCTTTCCAGGGCAGGTCGGCCTGCGCGGGCGTGTTGCGGATTCGTTTGCAATGGTCGATGTCAACGGGAAGGTTCCAGGCAGACGCGACGACCTTGGCGAGTTCGAGCGATTGATTGAAACCTCTCTCGCGCAGACGATCCGGATGTAACGGCAACGGGACGAGGACGTCGATGGGGAAATCGATCCCCTCGCCGCCGTGAGGATATAAAGAGGCCATCGCCCGACCGAAATAGCCGGCGAGCGCGAGACGATGACCGTATTTGAACGACTGCACGAGCCTGTCCAGGGGAAATTCGTAACGAAAAATCGCGCGCGCCGCATCGAAATGCGGCGGTCGGGCGAGGCACCGTCCACAAAGAAGTCCCTGCGGTGACGGGAGCGCGCAGCGCGGACAGCAGGCCTCATCCAGGCGGGGCAGGTCGGCTTCGCACGCCTTGCAAAGGATTTCCCGCTTCGCGGGCGAAGCGCAGAGCAGGCAGTCCTGTTCGAGTTCCTCGAGGGGAATCGAAAGAAGCCTGGACGCGCGCTTCAAAAGGCGATCGAGCGCATTTCGGAAAAGGGGTAAACCGGGCATTGAACGGACAGGAGCAACCATGGTTTTTAAGTTGGGGCCATTTCAGAGTAGAATATACAGTTATCTTTCGTTTTGGTATCGTCGTCGATATTTTTCAGGTATTTTTTGCCCATGAATACGATTGCAGCCGTTCTGGATACTCCGTCCCAAACTGTCCCTTCCGTCAAGTCCGCACCGGTCCAATGGTCCGTTTCGCAGGTCGAGGCGATCTTTCGGTTGCCTCTGATGGAACTCCTCGACCTCGCGCATCGCGTACACAAGGAAAATTTCAACCCGAACGAAATCCAGCGTTCGGCGTTGATCTCGATCAAAACCGGTGGATGTTCCGAAGATTGCAGCTATTGTTCTCAATCAGCGCGCCACCATACCGCAACCGAGCGCGAGGCGCTCATGCAGGTCGAGGATGTCGTCAAAGCGGCGAAAGAAGCCAAGGCCAACGGCGCGACGCGTTTTTGCATGGGCGCGGCGTGGCGCGGCCCGAAAGAAAAGCAGATGGAAGTCGTGACCCAAATGATCCGCGAAGTCAAGGCGCTCGGAATGGAAGCCTGCGTGACGCTCGGCATGCTCGACGAAAGACAGGCCGAGCAGCTCAAGGAAGCCGGGCTCGACTACTACAACCACAACCTCGATACCGATTCCGAATTCTACGGCAACGTGATTACGACACATACGCACACCGACCGCCTCAACACGATAGACCTCGTCCGCCGCGCCGGGATCAAACTTTGCTCGGGCGGAATCCTCGGAATGGGCGAATCGCGCCGCAACCGCGCCGCACTCGTCGCGCAACTCGCCAACCTGAATCCACCGCCGGATTCCGTTCCGATCAACAACCTGATTCCGATTCCGGGAACGCCGCTTGCCGCCGCGGAGAGGCTTGACAACTTCGAATTCCTGCGCACGATCGCCGCCGCGCGGATCGCGATGCCAAAAAGCTACGTTCGCCTTTCCGCGGGCCGCGAATCGATGTCCGAAGAGTTTCAGGCACTCTGCTTCTTCGCGGGCGCCAATTCGATTTTCTACTGCGACAAGTTGCTGACCGCGATGAATACCGGGACCAACCGCGACATCGCCCTGTTTGAAAAGCTCGGTTTGAGCTTCGTCTGACCCACCCGCGTACATCCCCGCCCCCGCTTCGGCAGGCGCGATGTCCGCTCATCGACACGCGCCAGGTCCGGCGTAATTTCGATCGCGCGGCACCCAATTACGACGCGGCGGCCTTTCTCCCGCGCGAGATCGGGCGACGCATGCTTGAACGCCTCGATTGCGTGAGGCTTGATCCCGCCCGAGTCCTCGACCTGGGTT
>JAIRZC010000262.1 GCA_031267455.1 Accumulibacter sp.
TGAAGGACGGCAAGGGCCTTTGGTTACTTTGCACTTGGGGTCCGTGCCCTTCCCGTGAGGAAAACCAACTCGTCATTTCCGCGAAAGCCTGGCGTCAAACCCCCCGTCATTCTGAGCGCAGGCTTAGAATCCAGAAACGTACCCTCCGGCGCTTTGCGCCGCATTCTTTGATTTCACCGCCCTGCGGGCGGAGAGTACGCTACTGGATTCCCGCCTGCGCGGGAATGACGGTGGGGATCGGGAATCCGCGCGGGCGAATCGCCCTTCCGCCCCACCATCGCCGAATTCGCAGGGTGTAGGGGCGGGTTTGAAACCCGCCCCTGCGCATTTTTTCCCCCGGCAGGGGATGACCCGCGGGCGGATTGCCATCCGCCCCTGCGCGCTTTACGGTTCGATGTTTTGCGATCGCGGCTCATCGTCCGGCGCCAGGCGGGCTTCCCGATCCAAAACGGTATCTTGGGCGGGTTTTCGCGCGTCCGTCCAGCCTCCGCCGAGCGCCTTGATGAGCGCGAGGCTCGCGAGCAGTTTTCGCCCCTTTAGCTCGATCCGGACGCGCTCGGTGCTCAGCGAAGTCGCCTGCGCGGTGACGACGTTGAGATAGCTCACGATCCCGGTTTGGTATTGGTTGTACGTCAAACGAAGCGATTCGGCGGCAAAATCCACGGCTTCGCGCTGGACATCCGTTTCTTCGTCGAGAATGCGCAGGGCCGCCAGATTGTCCTCGACTTCCTGAAAAGCCGTCAGGACGCTCTGACGGTACGCGGCGACGCTTCTGTCGTAGGCCGCGACGATCTGGTCTCTTTGCGCAAAGCGCGCTCCGCCGTCGAAAAGCGCGAGGGCAAGCGAGGGACCGACCGACCAGAAGCGGTTCGGGAGCATGATGAGATCCGTAAGTCCCGTCGAGGTCTGATAGCCGATGTTCCCTGTCAGGGTCAGCGCCGGGAAAAAAGCCGCCTGCGCGACGCCGATCTGGGCATTGGCCGAAGCGACGCGACGTTCCGCGGCGGCGATGTCCGGACGCCGTTCGAGCAGGTCCGACGGCAATCCCGCCGGAATCGACGGAAGATCGGGCAAGCTTGCCGTAACCGGCAAGGAAAAGTCCGACGGCGCGACGCCGAGCAACAAAGCGATCGCGTGTTCGAATTGCGCGCGCTGGATTCCGAGATCAATCGCCTGAGCGCGCGTCGTCTTGAGCTGTGTTTCGGCCTGCGTGACGTCGATTCTCCCGACGACGCCGGCGTCGTAACGGTTCCGCGCGATTTCGAGCGAGCGTTCGTAGGCCACGGTCGTCTCGTCGAGCAAGCGGCGCTGCGCTTCATTGATGCGTAATTGCAGGTAGCTCTGAACCAGCGCCGCGCGCGCTGAGAGCAGCGCTAAGTCGAGATCGGCGGCGGAAGCGGCGGCGGCGGTTTCGCCCGCCTCGATGCCGCGCCGGACACGGCCCCAGAGATCGATCTCCCAGGCCGCGTTGAACGTCAGGCGGTCGACTTCCCGGATCGGCGCGCCGGGCGTAATCGTGCTTCCGCCGACGGACGACGGCATCGCCGACGAGACGCCTTGCGTGCGCGTCCGGGAAAAATTGGGATTGAGCGACGGAAACATCGACGCGTTGGCGATTCCAAGCGCCGCGACCGCCCCCCGGTACTGCGCCTCGGCCATCGCGACGTTTTGGTTCGAAATCCCGACGCGCTCGACGAGATCGTCGAGAACGGGGTCGCCATAGACTTCCCACCAGTTCCCGCGCGGGATCCCGTCCTTCGGCTCGGCGGCCTTCCATGCGCCGAATTCTTTGAACCGCGCCGGGGTTGGAAGGTCGGGACGCTCGTAGTCGGGACCGACGGCGCACGCGGCCAAAAAAAGGCCGAGGCAGGCGGAGAGGAAGGATTTTCGGATCATGGAAAAACCTCAGGACGATTGTTTTTTTCCGGGCAGAAAGGACGCGACCGCGTCGATTCCGGCGCGCAGCCCTTCCCGCCACTGGCGCAGGCGGTCGAGGTAGAGATAGACGATCGGCGTCGTATAGAGCGTCAGGAGCTGGCTCAAGACCAGCCCGCCGACGATCGAGATTCCCAGCGGCTGGCGCAGCTCGGCCCCGTCTCCACGTCCGAAGACGAGCGGAAGCGCGCCGAAGAGCGCGGCCATCGTCGTCATCATGATCGGCCGGAAACGAAGCAGGCAGGCTTCGCGGATCGCGTCGACGGGAGATCGCGAGTCGCGGCGCTGGACCTCGAGCGCGAAGTCGATCATCATGATCGCGTTCTTTTTCACGATGCCGATCAGAAGGATCACTCCGATCATCGCGATGACGTTGAAATCCATCTTGAAGAAGAGCAGCGCCAGAATCGCGCCGACTCCCGCGGAGGGCAATGTCGAGAGAATCGTCACCGGGTGGATCAGGCTTTCGTACAGGATTCCGAGGACGATATAGACCGCGAGCAGCGCCGCCAGGATCAGGAGCGCCTGGTTGGCAACCGACGCCTGGAAAAGCCTCGCCGTCCCCTGGAAGCTCCCCTGTACCGTCGCCGGAAGGCCGATTTTCGCGATTTGCGTGTTAATTCCCTCGGTCGCCTGCGAGAGCGAGACGCCGGGCGCGAGGTTGAACGAGATCGTCGAGGCGGCGAATTGCCCCTGGTGGCGCACGGAAAGCGGCGTCGTCGCGCTTTCCCACCGCGCGAACGCCGTGAGCGGGATCTGCGTCGGCGCCCCGTCCGGCCCCTTGCCGATCACGAAAACATCCTTCAGGCTGTCGGGGTCCTGGAGGTATTCGGGCGCGGCCTCCATGACGACCCGGTACTGGTTGAGCGGGTGGTAGATCGTCGAAATCTGCCGCTGCCCGAAGAAATCACCGAGCGTCTCGTTGATCAGGCGCTGGTGGATTCCGAGCCGCGAGACGGCTTCGCGGTCGATGAGCAGGCGGGTTTGCAATCCCCTGTCCATCCGGTCGGTGTTGACGTCGACGATTTCCCTGACGCGCCCCATCGCCCGGCGCACCGAGGGTTCCCACTGCCTCAATTCTTCGACGGAATCGGCCTGGAGGGTAAACTGGTAGGCCGCGCTCGCCGAGCGCCCGCTTCCGCCGATGCGGAACTCCTGGATCGGCTGCATGAAGAGTACCGCGCCGGGTTCGTTCCCGAGACTGGCGCGCAGCCGGTCGATGATCTGATCGACCGAAGCCTCGCGTTCGGAGAGATGCTTCAGGGTGACGATCACGACGCCGCGCCCGCTGCCGCTGAAACCGACGACGTCGACGATGTCCGGGTCTTCGTTGAGTTTTTCGATGAATACGGCGAGATTGTCGCGGGCGAACTGGAACGAAGCGCTCTGGTCGGTCTGGATCGTTCCAAAGATGCGCCCGCCGTCCTGCTGCGGAAAGAATCCCTTGGGAATCGCCGAGTAGAGATAAACGTTAAAGCCAATCGTCGAGAACAGGATGAACATCATGAGCGGTCTGTGGATGAGCGCCCAGTCGAGCGAACGGCGGTAGCCGTCGAGCATCGTGTCGAAAAAGCGCGCGCAGAAAGCCTGGATTCCACCCGGCGCGCGGGAATGAGGCGTGAGGAGGTAGGCGCACATCATCGGCGTCGTCGTCAGCGAGACGAGAAGCGAGATCAGGATCGACACCGAGAGCGTGACGGCGAATTCACGGAAGAGGCGGCCGACGATCCCGCCCATCAAAAGGATCGGGAGGAAGACGGCGATCAGGGAAAGTGTCATCGAAAGGACGGTGAAACTCACTTCGCGCGCGCCGCGTATCGCCGCGTCGAAGGGCTTCATCCCCGCTTCCACGTGGCGCGAGATGTTTTCCATGACGACGACGGCGTCATCGACGACGAATCCCGTCGCGATCGTCAGCGCCATCAGCGAAAGGTTGTTGAGACCGAAACCCGCGAGGTACATCACGCCGAAGGAGCCGATCAGAGAGACGGGGACGGCGACGATCGGAACGAGGATCGCGCGGCCGCCGCCGAGAAAGAGAAATACGACGAGGACGACGAGGAC
>JAIRZC010000055.1 GCA_031267455.1 Accumulibacter sp.
GTGTCCGGCAACGCCTACGGTCTTTCGAGCGAGTCGCGCTGGAGCGCATTCATGCACTACGCGCTGCCCGAACTCGAGCGCGCCGGATGGGATATCCGCTTTTCCGGCGACTTCCGCCATCATGCGCTGGAAATCGAAGTCTGGGAGGCCGAACTGCGTGAAAGCGAAAACGGCTGGTTCGACCTCGACATGGGGATCGTCGTCGAGGGCGAGCGCATGCCGCTCGCGCCGCTTCTCTCCGCGCTCTTCCACCGCGACGCCCGCTGGCTCGATCTCGTTCTTCTCCAAACAATTTCCGATGACGAAATCGTCGAACTCGACGTGACGGCGCACCGCCGCGCCCATGTCGAAGCCGCGCGCCTGAAGCCGCTCGCGACCGCGCTGATCGATCTTTTCGAGGGGTTCGACGGCAACCCGATCCTGCGAATATCGCGCTTTGACGCACCGCGCCTCGAAATCCTCAACGACCCGCGCCGCTGGCAGTTCCGAGGACAAAAAGACATCATGGCGCTCGCCGAAAAAATTAGCGCGGCGCAAAAGATATCCCCGATCGAAGCCCCCGCCGGTTTCGGGCTCGAACTGCGCTCGTACCAAAAAGAAGGGCTGGCCTGGCTCCAGTTTCTCCGCGAACACAAGCTCGCGGGAATACTCGCCGATGACATGGGCCTCGGAAAAACGGCGCAGGCATTCGCGCATCTCCTGCTCGAAAAGGAATCGGGACGAATGGATATCCCTTCTCTCGTCATCCTGCCGACCTCGCTAATCTTCAACTGGAGAAACGAGGCCGCGCGTTTCGCGCCGGGGCTTTCGATCCTCTCGCTGCACGGCGCCGAGCGCAAGACCCGGTTCGCCGACATCATGAAATACGACGTTATACTCACGTCCTACCCCCTGCTCTGGCGCGATGCCGCGGATCTCACGCAGTACCGCTACCATCTGTTGATCCTCGACGAAGCGCAAATGGTCAAAAACGCGCGCAGCCAGGGCGCCGAGGCGATCCGCCGGATCGAAGCGAGGCATCGGCTCTGTCTGACCGGAACGCCGCTCGAAAATCACCTTGGCGAACTCTGGAGCCAGTTCGATTTTCTCCTGCCGGGCTTTCTCGGAAGCGCCCAGTCCTTCACGCGCTACTGGCGGACACCGATCGAAAAACAAGGCGACCTCGAACGCCGGAAGCTTCTCGCGCGGAGGATCCGCCCGTTCATCCTGCGCCGCAGGAAGGAAGATGTTGCTCGCGAACTCGCGCCGAAAACGATCATCGTCCGGAAGGTCGAACTGACCGGCGCGCAGCGCGACCTTTACGAAGCGGTGCGATCGGCGATGGACGAGCGCGTTCGTGAGGAAATCGCCAGCAAAGGATTCGGCGGAAGCCAGATCGTCATCCTCGATGCGCTTTTAAAGCTGCGCCAGGTCTGCTGCGATCCCCGCCTCGTTCGGATGCGCGCGGCGCAACGCGTCAGGGAACGCGCAAAGCTCGATCTTTTGATGACGATACTTCCCGAGCAGGTCGACGAAGGGCGGCGTGTCCTGCTCTTTTCGCAATTCACGCGAATGCTCGCGCTGATCGAAGCCGATCTCGATCAGGCCGGAATCGATTATGTTAAATTGACCGGCTCTACGATCGACCGCGAGACGCCCGTCCGGCGCTTCCAGCGCGGCGAAGTCCCAGTCTTCCTGATCAGCCTCAAGGCGGGCGGGATAGGTCTGAACCTGACGGCGGCTGATACCGTGATCCACTACGACCCCTGGTGGAACCCGGCCATTGAAAACCAGGCAACCGATCGCGCCCATCGGATCGGCCAGGAAAAACCCGTTTTCGTCTACAAACTGATCGTCTCGGACAGCATCGAGGAAAAAATACTTGCTCTTCAGGAACGAAAAGCCGAACTCTTCTCGGGAATTCTCTCGGAAACGCCCCACATCGAACTCAAATTCGGGAAGGACGATGTTGCCGCCCTGTTCGCGCCCCTTCCCTGAAATAAAAACGCGGCCTCGCGCGGATTGGGCGGATATAACCCGTGAGCATCGGCGGACCTTCGGCCGCGTCGCGTCATTTCCGCGCGAATAAGCGCCGCCGCGTTCTTTGATTTCGACGCCTTTCGGGCGGGAATGAGCGCTACCGAATTTCCGCCGCGCGCCCAGAATGGCGAGGCTTGGAGCGCCGCGGCGCCCGGATTCCATTCACGCCCTTCGCAGACCGCCCCGGAAGCCCGCGAAACGAAAACCGCGTCCCGCGACCGTAAGGGCAGCGCCTTCGCGCGGAAAGGATTTCAGCGAAGCCCGAGAACGTCCTGCATGTCGAACAGGCCGTTCTTTTTCCCCGAAAGGAAGCGCGCCGCCCTCAGCGCGCCGAGGGCGTAGGTCTTCCGGCTCGCCGAGCGGTGAGTGATTTCGATGCGTTCGCCATCGCCGCAGAACATGACCGTGTGGTCGCCAACGATATCGCCGCCGCGAATGGCCGAAAACCCGATCGTTTTCGGGTCGCGCTCGCCGATCGCGCCTTCGCGGCCGTAGAGCGCGCTCTCCTTGAAATCGAGACCAAGCGCCAGCGCGACGATTTCACCCATTCGGATCGCCGTTCCCGAGGGCGCGTCGACCTTGTGCTTATGATGCGCTTCAATGATTTCGACATCGTAACCGTCGGAGAGGATGCGCGCGGCAATATCGATCAGCTTGAGCGTTGCATTGACGCCGATACTCATGTTCGGCGCGAAAACGATGGGGATTTCCTTTGCCGCTTCGGCAATTTCCCGCTTGCCGGCCTCGTCGAAACCCGTCGTGCCAATGACGATAGGCTTTTTATGGCGAAGACACATCGAAAGATGGACCAGCGTGCCCTGGGGGCGCGTAAAATCGATCAGGCAACCCGCTTTTTCAATCCCGGCATCCGCGTCATCGGTGACAAAAACGCCACAGGGCTTTCCGAAGGACTCGCCGGCGTCTTTTCCCTTTTCCAGTGATCCGGGTTGATCGATGGCCGCCGCGAGAAGCAGGCCGCCATCTTCCAGGAGGGTTTCGATGAGTGTCTTTCCCATGCGCCCGCCGGCGCCGACGATCGCAATCTTCATTTTTTCCTCCTAAAAAATTTTATCCCATATTCGGCCAAAGAAGCCTCGCTCGCTTTCCGGCGACGGCGCTTCGCCAGTTTCCGGATCGATCGATCCGAGATCGATTTCACGGTTCCGCGCTTCCGGGGCAATCGCTGCGTCATCGCCGCCCAAAGTTGCTTCTACATCCCCCGCCACGCTTTTGAGCCTTCCCGCCTCGTCGAAAAAAACCGAAAACCGGCGCAATTCCACCTCGTTGAGGTTCCCTTTGCGCAAACGATAGATGTAATCCCAGCGATCAGCGTGAAATACGTCCGCAAGCACGGGGGTTCCGAGGATGAAACGCACCTGATCCCGGCTCAGTCCGGGTCGGAGCTGCGAGACCATGTCCTGCGTCAGGATGTTGCCTTGCTGAACGTCGATCTTGTATTCGTTGATAAAGCGCGGCACCGCCGTACAGCCTACGAAAAGGAAAAGCGGCGCGACGAGACGAAGTGGGAGCATGTTTGGGTATTTTTTTCTTCGCGGATTTTCGAAAACGGGTTAGGATAAGGGATGTTGGGCGCACATCGCGTCTAATGATAACCTATTTTTTCTTCGGTCGAAGCGATCACCATGAACCTGAATAAACCCGACATCCCGAAAAAATCCGATAACCTGAAAAGCAAGGGGCTGAAAGCAACGCTTCCGCGATTGAAGATTCTTGAAATTTTTCAAAAGTCGAAAGTTCGCCATTTGTCAGCCGACGATGTCTATCAGATACTGTTGAACGAAGGCTTGGATATCGGTCTTGCGACGGTCTATCGGGTACTGACCCAGTTCGAGCAGGCAGGCCTGCTCGACCGGAGGCATTTCGATTCGGACAAAGCCGTGTTCGAATTGAAGGCCGGAATGCATCACGATCATCTGATCTGTGTCGAATGCGGGCGGGTGGAAGAATTTTTCGATGAAGAAATCGAGCGCCGCCAGAGCCGGATTGCCGGCGAACACGGGTTTTCGATCCACGCGCATTCGCTCTATCTTTACGGAGAATGCAAAGACTGCGCGGCGGAAAAAGGCCAGGGGAACGAGTAATTCCGTTCAGGAGTCCCCTTCCGCGGAAAGGCGGAACGCGGTTCGGAAAGGAAGTCAGGCGTAGGAATCGAGTTGCAGACCGACGAGACTGGCTTGGCCCGCGCTTTGGTAGAAACCGATCTCGCCCGAAGCTCCGGCGCCGCTTCCCCCGCGGGCGTCGATTCCAGATAAAGCCTCGTTGCCTTCACTGCGCGAGGCCTCATCCGCCGATTTTTCCTCTTCTTCCATCAGAGAGGCTTCGCGCGCGAGCGCGGCCTCCTCGCGCTCGATCTGCGCCAGCTCGATCTGCGCTTCGCTTTCCATTTGATTCGCCTGGGCCGCGACGCTCCTGTCTTGCGGCGACGGGTCCGCGGGCGCAAGCGCCGTCGCGCGGATATGTTGCGCCTTGGGAATCGTTTCTTCGGGTGTTTTCCCCGGTGATGTATCGATCGAAACTTCGCCGCCGATGGCGTAACGCCGTTTGTCCGGCCCCATCTGATACGTGTAGCTCGGCCCGCCTTTTATGAGGCTCCCGCCGACGGCCATATGCGCTTGTTCGTGCCGGCGGACTTCCTGATCCGTCTGCTTGAGCTTCTGGATTTCGCGCTGCTGCTCGGGCGTCAGTTCTTCCTTGCCCGCCGGTTGGCCGGTCTTCCCCGCTTTGCCCGCGGAAACGTTCCGCCCACGCGACGACGCGCCGACCAAAGCGGAAAGCGCTTCCTTTCTCGAGGCCTGCGCGTCGGAAAGCGCAGGCCGGTCGAGTCCGAAAAACGCGTAAGCAACCGTCGCACTCTGGATCATGAATCCCAAATCTCAAGCAAAACGGCAACCGGCATCGTCATGACCGGATACCTTCTTCTATAGATTAGTACACAAGCCGGAAATATTCAAGTCCGATTTCGCTTTCATTCCGACAAGCCAGTATCCGGCGCGGCGCGATCGGGCGACGCGAGCATTTCCTGCGCGTGCCTGCGCGTGATCGGCGTAATTTCGATTCCGCCGAGCATCCGGGCAATCTC
>JAIRZC010000101.1 GCA_031267455.1 Accumulibacter sp.
GAGAGAAAATAGAACACAAAATCTGACTCCATTTCAAAATTGCCCGCAATCGATACGCCATTATGCGGCGCGGCCCGCGTCTCGTTCCTGCGCGGCGAGCGATTCATGGCAGAAATAAAGCCGAACCGCCCCCGCTTCGCGCCGCTCGGTCATGGAGTCTTTACCACGAATCTCGATCCCTGCCCTGTGTTTTCGAGACAAAAAGCCCCCAATCGCCGGGAATGGGGTTTCCAGGCGAAAGGTGTTTTCAATGAGTGAAGCATCGATTTTGAACCTCGCGCGCTTTTGCGAAGACAACGCGGACAAACTCAAGCGTATCACCCAAACCAGCGACGATCGTTTTGCCGCGCTCGAGAAGGAGGAATTCTTCGCCGCAGACATGATCGGCTACCTCAACGCGATTCACAGCCGGCGCATTCAGGTCATCGGAAATGCCGAATTCCGTTGGATCGAAAAAGCGGGCGCTGATCGTTGGCGCCGCCTGATCGAACAAGTTGTCGCGCAAAAGCCGCCGGCAATGATTCTCGCCGATGGCATCGCTCCCCCTCCCTGGGTTCGCGAGTTTTGCGAAACCTCGCAAACACCGCTCTTCGCAACGTCGAAATCGGGTTCCGAAACCATCGAGACTCTGCAACTCTACCTGGCCCGGCATTTCGCGGATACCGCGTCGCTCCATGGCGTCTTCATGGACGTTTTCGGCATCGGCGTCCTCATCACCGGAGAATCGGGAATCGGAAAAAGCGAGTTGGCGCTCGATCTCGTGTCGCGCGGACATGGCCTCGTCGCCGACGATGTCGTCAAGCTTTCACGGATTTCTCCGACGATCATCGAAGGGCGTTGCCCGGACATGCTGCGCGATTATCTTGAAGTCCGCGGCCTCGGATTGCTGAACATCCGGACGATCTATGGCGAAACTGCGGCGCGGCGCAAAATGAAGCTTCGTTTGATCGTGCACCTCGCGCACGCGTCGCCCATCGGCGAAATTTCCCGCCTGCCCTCCGAAATGCAATCGCAGGAAGTGCTCGGCGTTCCGGTACGCAAACTTCTGTTGCACGTCGCGCCGGGACGCAACCTCGCCGTCCTCGTCGAAGCCGCCGTGCGAATCCGCATCCTGCAACTTCGCGGAATCGACGGCACCGAAGAATTCGTCGCCCGTCATCGTCAGGCAATGCATGCGGCGCTCGCCCCGGATATCTGACCGATCTTTACCGCTCTACCCTATGGAAAGCCGCTACGCGCCGGGGGGCGCCGTCGGAATCTTCAGGGCATTCCCTGAACCCTCTTCTTTTTTCACGAACGTGATCGGAACGGAATCGAAGGACACATCCCGGCACGGCGCGATACGTCCCGAAAAATCCGTCGCGCCGAACGATTCGCCGCCTGCGCCCGCAAGCTTCAAGTCCAGTCCCTTGAAATCGAAGAGCGTGTCGTCCGCCAGATGCGAGAGGACGATATTTTGCATCGCCGAGAACACCGATTCGGTCCGCCCCGGAAAACGCGCGTCCCACTCCGCCATCATCTCCCGGATTTTTTGCCGCTGGAGGTTGCTCTGCGATCCGCACAGCGTACAGGGAATGATTGGGAAAGCCTTTCCACGGGCGTAGCGCGCGATGTCCTTTTCGCCGCAATAAGCCAGCGGGCGAATGACGACGTGCCGTTTGTCGTCGGTCAGCAGCTTGGGGGGCATTCCTTTCAATTTTCCGCCAAAAAACAGATTCAGGAAAAGCGTGTGGACCATGTCGTCGCGGTGATGTCCCAGCGCGATCTTGTTCGCGCCGAGCGATTTCGCCGCCCGGTAGATCACGCCACGGCGCAGACGCGAACACAGAGAACATGAGGTTTTGTTTTCTGGAAGCTTTTCCCTGACGATCGAGTAAGTATCCTGCTCGATGATCCTGAACTCGATTCCGATCCTGGACAGGTAGTCAGGCAAAACATGCGCGGGAAAACCCGGCTGTTTCTGGTCGAGGTTCATGGCGAAAAGCCGGAAACGTATCGGAGCGTGCCTTTGAAGCGCCATCAGGATCGAAAGTAGCGTATACGAATCCTTTCCGCCCGAGACGCAAACCATGACAGTATCGCCATCCTCGATCATCGCGTAGTCCGCGATCGCTTTCCCGACCGCGCGTTTTATGCGTTTTTCAAGATTCTGTAAGCTTTTCGAATTCTCCACCGGTTTTCCATTCCATTAGGCCATCTCATTTATGGGTCTCGGACCTCACCTCATGTTTCGACCCGCGTCCGCAGCCGCGCAAAACTCCGCTCCAGGACATTTCTTCATGAGCCGCTCGTACATGGTCACGACGAGCCGCGGCAAATAAAACTACACGCAGACGCTCCGGCCGCCATCGATGTTCAATACCTGCCCTGTAACATAGGGTGCGTCCAGCAGGAGAAAGCGCACCGCGCGCGCGATATCGTCCGGGCTTCCCCTGCGTTTCAATAAGGTCCCCGCGACGATTCTTTCGCGCGCCGACACATTGAAGAGGCTCTCGTCGGGCCACAGGA
>JAIRZC010000111.1 GCA_031267455.1 Accumulibacter sp.
AAGGCCCTGCTGGCGCGTTTCGGCCTTTTCGGCCCGCCTGGGATCATTTTCTTCGACGCAAACGGACGCGAAAAATCGCGCGTCATAGGATTTCAAGACGCCGGCGCCTTTCTGGCGACGCTTCACCGCTTGCGCTGATTTCGCTCAGCCAGAAAATCGCTCGCTATAATCCCGGAACCTGCCGTTAACCACCGATTTTTCGTGCCCATATCCTGTAATGACCGGTTTCCCCCGCTTTTCCCGCAGCCTCCCGGCGCATGATGAAGTCGCCGCGCGTCCGAAAGCGCCGCCCCGAAGCGCGTTTTCTCCCTGCCTGCGCGCCCACACGCGCTTTCCCGGATGATCCGGGCTTTTCTCTCCGCATCGCCCATGTCCGCCCGATTCTCACCCATCGTTTCGCTCCGCCGCTTCCCGAACCCGTATGTCCTGCTGACGTGCTCGTCGCTTTTCTGGTCGGGGAACATGGTCGTCGGCCGCGCCGTTCGCGGCGATGTCCCGCCCTTTGCGCTGGCGTTTTGGCGCTGGGCGATCGCTTTTCTCCTGACGGTCCCTTTCGCCCTGCCGCATCTGCCTTCCCAATGGCCCCTGCTCAAGCGAAACTGGTTCGCCACGACGGTTCTCGGCATCATCGGCGTTGGCTGCTACAACACCTTCGCCTATCTGGCGCTGCGACATACGACCGCAACCAATGCGCTTTTGCTCAATTCCTTCATCCCGATCGCAACGATCACGCTCTCTTGGCTTCTTCTGCGAAAAACCCTGCGACGCGTCGAAGGTATCGGCGTCCTGGTTTCTCTTTTCGGCGTCACGATCATCATCGCGCGAGGGAACGCGGCGACGCTCGCCGGACTGACGCTGAACGTCGGCGACCTGTGGATGCTGCTCGCCGTCCTCGCATGGGCGCTTTACACTATCGGACTGCACTGGCGTCCCGAGGGAATTCATCCGATGCTCCTGCTCGCCGCCCTCACGCTGATTGGGATCGTAACGTTGCTCCCGGCCTACGTCCTGGAGATCCATAACGGCGCGGGCATCCACGTCACGCCCAAAGCGCTTTTCGCGATCGCCTACGTCGGCGTTCTTCCCGGATTCGCGGGCTATGTCTTCTACAATCGCGCCGTCGGCGAGGTCGGCGCGAACAAAGCCAGCCTTTTCATCCACTTGATGCCGGTATTCGGCACACTGCTTTCGGCCGTTTTTCTCGACGAGACTCCAATGCCCTATCACTACGCCGGAATCGCGCTGATTTTTTCGGGCATTTATCTCACGACCTCGCGCAGGCTTGCCTGAACGATGTTCACGGGCCGACTCTTGCGCTGGCTGCGCAAATTCCCGCCCTCGCGCGGTCCAGGCGCATCCCGGCCCGCGCGAATACCCGACGCGGCCTGGAACACGGCTTTTTCCGCCCTCCCCTTTCTTTCACGTCTTTCCGCCGAAGAAGAGCGCCGCTTGAAACGCCTGGCCGAAGGCTTTCTCTCCGAAAAGGAATTCGCCGGCGCGGGGGGCTTCGAAATCACCGACGCGATATGCGTTTCGATCGCCATGCAAGCCTGCCTGCCGATCCTGAACCTCGGCATGGCGTATTACGACGGATGGATCGGAATCGTCGTCTACCCCGATGAATTCGTCGTCCCCCGTGTCACTCTCGACGAATCCGGCGTGATCCACGAATACGACGACATCGCCTCCGGCGAAGCCTGGGAAGGCGGTCCCGTCCTCGTTTCGTGGAAAGACGCAAAAATGGCCGGCGAAGGCTATAACGTCGTGATCCACGAGTTCGCGCACAAGCTCGACATGCGCGACGGACGGATCGACGGCATCCCGCCGCTTCCGCCCGACATTCCGGCCAAAGAATGGGAAGAGACGCTACTTTCCGCCTTTGACGAATTTTGCGCGTTCCCGCGCCCCGAATTCGATGACGACGAGGGCTACGGGTTCGACGAATACGCTGCGACGAACCTCGAAGAATTTTTCGCCGTCATGAGCGAAGCCTTCTTCGAGGAAGCCAAACGCCTGCGCGACGAGTTCCCGGCGCTTTACGCGATCTTCTCTCGCTTTTACCGCCAGGACCCCGCGCGGGCCGCCGGCTCGGCAATGTTCAGGGGATGATCAGGATGGCGCCCTCGGTCTTGCGCGACATGGCCGTCCGGTGCGCCTCGACGACATCGTCGAGGCTAAAGCGCGCGCCGATGCTCGGCTTGACGATTCCCGAAGAAACGGCGGAAAACAGATCCGAAGCGTTTTCGCGGAAAGCGCGCGGGTCCGCGTTATGCGGAAAAACCGACGGGCGCGTCAGGTAAAGGCAACCCTTCTTGTTGAGATATTCCGGCTCGACCGCGGGCGCGGGACCGGAAGCGGCGCCGAAAACGACGACGATCCCGAATTGCGCCGCGCAGTCGATCGATTTGAAAAAGGTATCCTTCCCGACGGAATCATAGACGACGTCGGCTTTCTTTCCGCCCGTCTCTTTGAGCAGCGTATCGACCCAGCCGTCCTTCGAATAATCGATCGCGACATCGGCGCCGGCTTTTTTCGCGGCCGCGCATTTTTCCGGCGTACTCGCCGTCCCAATGACGAAAGCCCCCAAACCTTTCGCCCATTGGCACAGGATCTGCCCAACGCCGCCCGCCGCCGCATGGACGAGGACGATCTCACCCGACTTGACCGCATGCGTTTTCCGGATCAGGTACTGCGCCGTGATCCCCTTGAAGATCAGCGCCGCGGCCTCGTCGTCGCCGATTCCCGCAGGGATCGGAACGAGCCGCCCGGCGGGAACGTTCCGATAGTCCGCATACGCGCCGATCCCGGCGTTCATATACGCGACACGGTCGCCCGGCCTGACGTCGACGACACCCTCGCCGACCGCCTCGACGACGCCCTCGGCCTCGTGTCCGAGTCCCGTGGGCAGCGACAACGGGTACTTGCCCTGGCGTTGATAAACGTCGATGTAATTGAAACCGACGGCAGTCTGGCGCAATTGCGCTTCCCCTGGAGCCGGGTCGGCAAGATCGACCGTTTGCCGTTTCATGACTTCGGGTTCGCCGAATTCGGTAATGACGATTTTACGCGCGCTTCGCATATCTTTTCCTTTCAGGTCTCAAATAGAAGCATTCCATTCCAAAATCACCCGCAACCCTTTCCCTCTTCGCCCGCGACGCGAAGACGCGCCGCCGAAAATTCGGATGGAAAGGGATTACAGCACCTTCCCCGGATTCATCAGGCCCAAAGGGTCGATCGCGTCCTTGATCGCGCGCATCGTCCGGATTTCGACCGCGCTCGTGTAGCGCAACAACTCGTCGCGCTTGAGTTGGCCGATGCCGTGCTCGGCGCTGATGCTGCCGCCGAATTCATCGACGATATCGTAAACGATCCGGTTGACCCGCGACTGCAATTTGATGAATTCCGAATTTTCGGCCTCGTCGGGTTTCGACGGGTTGTAATGCAGGTTCCCATCGCCCAAATGCCCGAAAGCGACGATTCGAATCCCCGGAAAAGCCCGCTCGAGCGCAGCATCGGCCCGTTTCATGAATTCCGCGATACGCGAGACTGGAACGGAGATATCGTGCTTGATGCTGAAACCCTCGGCCTTTTGCGCTTCGCCGATGTTCTCGCGCAAAGCCCACAAACGCCGCGCCTGCTCGCCGCCGTCGGCAAGAACGGCGTCGGTCAGCGCCCCCTTTTCGAGCATTTTTTCAAGAAAATCCTCGAGCGCCGTCCGGAGCGAATCGTTCTCGCCCGCGTCGGTCAGTTCGACCAGAAGATGCCAGGGGCTCGCCTCATCCAAGGGCGGGCGCGAACCTGGAATATGCTTGAGCACGAGATCGACCGATATATCCGAAATAAGCTCGCACGCGGTCAACGCGCCGCCGAACGCGCCCTGCAGGCGCCCGAAAAGTTCAAGCGCCAAAGCGGGCGAGTCGATCGCGAGCCAGGCGGTCAGCATCGTCCGCGGCTGCGGAAAGAGTTTCAGGACGGCAGCCGTAACGATCCCAAGCGTTCCTTCGGCGCCGATAAAAAGCTGCTTCAGATCGTAACCCGTGTTGTCCTTGCGCAAACCGCGCAGGCCATCCCAGATTTCCCCGTCTGGAAGAACGACTTCAAGACCGAGCGTCAGTTCGCGCATCGTTCCATAATGCAGCACATGTACCCCTCCGGCGTTCGTCGACAGGTTACCGCCGATCTGGCAGCTCCCTTCGGCGGCAAGCGAGAGCGGAAAGAGCCGGCCGACGCTCGAGGCCGCTTCATGAAGCGTCCGCAGAACGCAGCCCGCCTCGGCGATCAAGGTATTGTTCATCGGGTCGATCGAGCGGATTTTGTTCATTCTCGACAAACTGACCAGGACGGACTTCCCGTCCCCGCTCGGGATTCCCGCGCCGCAGTGGCTCGTATTTCCCCCTTGCGGCACCATCGCGACGCCAGAAGCGGCGCAGGCGCGAACGATCCCGGCGACCTCGTCGCGCGTTTTCGGGCGCGCGACGCAACGCGCGAGGCCGTGATGACGCATCCGCCAATCGACGAGATAGGGCCGCAGGTCCTCGGGTCGTGTCAGCACGTTTTCCGCGCCGACGACGGCGGAAAGGCGTTCGATCAATTCCACGGCTTGTTCTCCGGATTTACGGAAATCTCGGCGTAAAGGTCGTGCTCGTCGGCGTCGACGATGCGCGCCTTCAAAAAATCGCCGGGCTTTGCGTCGAAAAAACCGTCGATGAGAACCAGGCCGTCGACTTCCGGGGCATCCGCCTCCGAACGGGCGATACAACCCTCGTCATCGATGGCGTCGACGAGAACCGTCATTTCCTTCCCGATCTTCGCCGCGAGCCGCTCCGCCGAAATATCCTCCTGAACCTCCATCAGCCGCCGCCTGCGCTCCTCCCGCACCGCTTCAGGCACCGCGTCGGGCAAGGCGTTCGCCGCGGCCCCTTCGACCGGAGAATAGGGAAAGCACCCCACGCGGTCGAGCCTGGCCTCCTTGAGAAAATCGAGAAGCTCTTCGAATTCCGCCTCCGTCTCGCCGGGGAAACCGACGATGAAGGAACTCCGGATCGCGATCTCCGGGCAAGCCGCGCGCCAGGCGCGAATGCGCCCGATCGCGTTCCCGGCATCCGCCGGACGTTTCATCGCCTTGAGAAGGCGCGGGTGCGCGTGCTGGAAAGGCACGTCGAGATAAGGCAGGATTTTCTTTTCGGCCATCAATGGCAAAAGGCCGTCGATCGCCGGATAGGGATAAACATAATGCAGGCGGATCCAGACATCAAAACCGGCGAGCGCTTCACAAAGTTCGGCGATGCGCGTCTTCACCGGGCGACCGCCGTAGAACCCCGTCCGGTATTTCAGGTCGGCGCCGTAAGCGCCCGTATCCTGTGAAATCACAAGGATTTCCTTCACGCCCGCTTCGGCGAGCGCGCTCGCCTCGCGCAGGACATCGCCGACGGGACGGCTGACGAGCGGACCGCGCAGCGAAGGAATGACGCAGAACGTACACGAATGATTGCAACCCTCGGAAATCTTCAAATAGGCGAAATGATCCGGCGTGAGCCTGACGCCCTGCGGCGGAACGAAGGAATCGAAGGAATCGGTTCGCGGAGGCAGGTGCGCGCGAATGTGGCGCATCACCTCGTCGCACTCGTGCGGTCCCGTCACGGCGAGAACGCGCGGACAGGTTTCGCGCACGAGAGTCTCGCGGACTCCGAGGCAACCGGTGACGATGACCTTTCCATTCTCGGCAAGCGCCTCACCGATCACTTCGAGCGATTCTTCGATAGCCTCGTCGATGAATCCGCAGGTATTGACGACGACGAGGTCGGCGCCCGAGTAGGACGGCGAGATCAGGTAACCCTCGGCGCGAAGCCGTGTCAGGATCGCCTCGGAATCGACGAGCGCCTTCGGGCAGCCGAGTGAAACGAAGCCGACTTTGGGAGGGCGCGCGACACGGGCAATCACGGAAAACATCCTTCCTTCGGCGCGCCCAAGTGGCTGGTCGGCGTTTGTGGCGCGTTTGAAAAAAACATGGGCAGGGTCGGATACGGCAAAAAAAGAAGGGCGAGCCTGACCCCGGCACTTGCGCG
>JAIRZC010000158.1 GCA_031267455.1 Accumulibacter sp.
GGAACGAGCCTGTCCTTTTCCGCGCGATGGTTCGCCGCCTGCGGCGCGGCGCTGGCCAGGCAGGCGTACATCGTTGCGCCGACGCTGTAGATATCGCTCCACGGCCCCAGGAGATCGCGGTGACCGTAGTGTTCGGGCGGCGCGAATCCGGGGGTATACATTGGCTTCAACATGGGGATTCCGATTTGCATCGCCTGGCGCGCCGCGCCGAAATCGATCAGCACAGGCGCGAAATCGTTGCGCATGTAAATGTTCGACGGCTTGATGTCGAGGTGCAGCAGCTTGTTTGCGTGTACCTCGCGCAATCCGTTGAGCAGTTTGGTGAAAATGTTCCGGATGAAGTTTTCCGTTATGATCGCGCGGTCGTTCTTGATAAACTCTTGGAGAGTACGTCCGCGCTCGTATTCCATTACCATGTATACCGTATCGTTGGCGCGAAAGAAATTGAGAACGCGGATCACATTCGGATGCGAGAGTCCGGCGAGCGCGCGCCCCTCTTCGAAAAAGCATTTCATCCCGTAGCGGAACGCCGGAAGGTGTTCTTCGGGAATGTCGGGCTGAATCTGTCCTTCTTTGCGCAATGCCAGACTGTTCGGAAGATACTCCTTGATCGCGGCAAATCGGCCGGCTTCGTCGGTCGCCAGGTAGACGATGGAACAACCACCCAGCGATATTTGACGCTCGATTCGGTATCCGCCGAGCCTGAAACCTGCGGGAAGCGGGGTGTTCGCTTGTTTGACCATCAAAAAAAGTTATGATTTACTATTGTTGAATTTTTTGGCAATTTTCGAGCTTTGATGAGCCAGTGTAAAGACAAATCGGCGGCGCGGGCGGAAGCGTTTTCTCGTGCCGGAACGATTCACAGCATGACGGGATACGCCGCCGGAACGCGGGATGTCGGCTTTGGCGTTGTGAATTTCGAAATGAAAAGCGTCAACTCGCGCTATCTCGATTTCCAGTTCCGCCTTTGCGACGAACTGCGCGCTGCCGAGCCCGCTCTGCGCGACCTGATTGCCGCGCGAGTGCGCCGCGGCAAGCTGGAATGCCGGATGGGATGTTGCGCGACGTCCTTTCGCGCTTCCGCGTCTTTTCTCGATGCCGAACTCCTGCGACGGATCAAGGAATTGGAGGAGAGTGTCCGGCGCGAGTTCCCGTTGGCGCGGGCGCTGACGGTCAATGAAATACTGCGCTGGCCCGGAATGCTTAAAGACGACTTGCCCGAGGCGGGTTTTGCCGAGGCGATTCCGGCATGCCTCGCGCTTGCTGAAGAGGCGCTCGGCGATTTTTTGGCGAGCCGGGCGCGCGAGGGTGATAAGCTCGCGGCGGAAATCCGCCGGCGGATCACGGAGGCGCGCGAATGCGTTTTGAAGGTCGCTCCCTGGATCGATGAGGCGCAGGCATCGTTTGAGGAAAGGCTCAGGCAGCGCCTGTCCGAAGCGCTTTTCGCGCCGGACGACAACCGGATTTCCCAGGAAGTCGTGCTTTTTGCCGCAAGGATTGATGTCGCCGAAGAACTGGCCCGCCTGACGGCGCATCTCGACGAAACAGAGCGCATCCTCGATATAGGTGGCGTATGCGGAAAACGCCTCGACTTCCTGATGCAGGAATTGAACCGCGAAGCCAACACGCTTGGCTCGAAATCGATGATTCCGGATGTTTCCCGAACCGCGATGGAGCTCAAGCTGCTTATCGAACAGATGCGCGAACAGGTTCAAAATCTGGAATGACGTTCAAAGACGTGCCAAAATATCGGAATGTCAAAACCAGCGGTCGTTTTTGATTCTCTGACCGTATTTTTCCCGGATTGATCCGGGACCATGATCGAAAAAGGGATGTTTTCACCGTCTCGCGCAAAATTCGATCGAACACGACTGAATGCATGGAAAAACCATCCGAAAAATGTGTGACGGAAACGTCGGGACACCTCTATATCATCTCGGCGCCTTCCGGCGCGGGGAAGACCACACTCGTGCGCATGCTGTTGGAGGGCGACCCGAATATCCACCTTTCCGTTTCCTGCACGACGCGCGCTCCCCGCAAGGGCGAGGCATACGGTCGCGAATACTGTTTCACGAGCGAGGCGGACTTTCTCGAACGGGCGGGTCGCGGCGAATTTCTCGAATGGGCCAAGGTTCATAAGCATTATTATGGTACGTCGAAATCCTGGATCGACATCGAAAACGGCGCGGGTCATGATGTCCTGCTCGAAATCGACTGGCAGGGCGCGCGGCAGGTTCGAAAAATCTTTCCGGACGCGATCGGGATTTTCATCCTTCCGCCATCAATCGAAACCCTGAGGGAGCGGCTCATCGGTCGGGGAACCGATACGGAAAGCGAAATAGGCTTGAGGATCGAGGCGGCGCGCGACGAAATGCGGCATGTAGGCGAATTCGACTATGTTATCATCAATGCGGACTTGCCACGGGCGTTTCGGGAAATCTCCACGATAATCGACGCCTCGCGGCTTCAATACGCGACCCAGCGTCAGCGTCACGCCAGGCTTTTCTCGGCGTTGCTCTGATCGCTCGTTTCAGGGATAGGGATATGGCACGCATTACCGTTGACGATTGCATGAACACGATTTCAAACCGCTTCCAGATGACGCTCGCGGCAACGTACCGCGCCCGTCAGATTACGGCGGGCGCTTCCCCGATGATCGAACCCGACCGCGACAAACCGACGGTGATTGCCCTGCGTGAGCTCGCGCTCGACAAATACGGCCTGGAAGTTCTCAACCGAAATTCCATCTGACGGCGCGGTCGGGCTTCGTCATGAAATCCGACGCCGACCTCCCGACTGCTGCTTCCCGTGGGTCACGGCCCGGCGCCGACATCGACCCCGGCATCGAGGATGCGCACCAAAAGCTCGTCGATTCGCTGGCTTATCTCGAACCCGGTGAACTCGTGCTTGTTGAGAAAGCCTACGTATTCAGCGAGAAGGCGCATCGCGGGCAGATGCGCATTTCCGGCGAGCCCTATGTGACGCATCCGCTGGCGGTCGCACGGACGCTCGCCGAATGGCGTCTCGACGCGCAGGCGCTTGTCGCCGCCCTTTTGCACGATGTCATGGAAGACACCGCTGTTACCAAGGCCGAGATTGCCGAAAACTTTGGCCAGAAGATCGCCGACATGGTCGATGGCCTCTCGAAACTCGGAAAGATCGCCTTTTCCTCCTATCAGGAAGCGCAAGCCGAGAATTTCCGGAAAATGCTGATGGCCATGGCGCGCGATTTGCGTATCGTCATGATCAAGCTGGCCGACAGGCTCCACAATCTTCAGACGATGAGCGCGATTCGCCCGGACAAGCGTCGCCGGATCGCCCGCGAGACGCTCGAAATCCATGCGCCGATCGCGACCCACTTAGGCTTGAGCAATATTGCGAGGCAACTCGAGGATATTTCATTCAAGCATATCCATCCGATGCGTTATCGCGTGCTCGAAAAAGCGGTGGAAGCCGCCCACGGCAATCGGGGCGCCCTGCTTTCGAGCATTTTCGATGGAATACGCGGCGCGTTACGCAACGCGAAGATCGACGCCGGGGTTTTCGGACGCGAGAAAAGCCTATACTCGATCCACAGGAAAATGGTCGAGAACCGCCTGAATTTCTCGCAAGTCCTCGACATTTATACCTTCCAGGTCATCGTCAAGGGAACGCCGGCCTGCTACCTTGCGCTTGGCGCGCTTCACGCGCTCTATAAACCTGTTCCGGGGAAGTTCAACGATTACGTCGCGATTCCAAAGCGGAACGGATACCAGTCGCTTCATACGACACTGATCGGCCCGCACGGAACGCCGATCGAAGTCAGGATACGCACACAGGCAATGCACAGCGTCGCCGAGGACGGAATCGCGTCGCATTGGCTTTACAAGGAAAGCGCCGAAAGCGGATCCGATCTGCAGATACGTTCGCACCAGTGGTTTGAGGCGTTACTTGACCTCCAGACGCCGACCGAGGATTCCTCCGAATTTTTTGAGCACGTCAAGGGTGATCTTTTTCCCGATGAAGTCTATGTTTTTACGCCCAAGGGAAAGATTTTTTCGCTTCCTCTCGGAGCGACCGTCATTGATTTTGCCTACGCCGTCCACACCGACATCGGTCGCCACTGCGTCGCCGCGCACATCGACCAGAAACTGCTACCCCTTTCGACCGAGCTTGCCAGCGGCAACCAGGTCGAGATCATCACCTCGCCGACCGCCAACCCGGCGCCTGTGTGGCTCTCTTACGCGAAAACGGGGCGCGCGAGAAGCAAGATCCGCCATTTCCTGAAATCGATGGAGCAGGAAGGTTCCAGCGCGCTCGGCGAAAAGATGCTGGCCCGCGAACTCCAGTCGCTGGGAATCGATCTTTCGGGAATTCCGCCGAGTGTCTGGGACAGTGTCCTGCACAAGACTGGAAATGCCTCGAAAAACGAGTTTTTTTCCGACATCGGGCTGGGCCGCAAGCTCGCGCCCGTCATTGCGCGCCAGCTTGCCGGCAGCGGAAAGATACGCCGATCGGAAAACGTCGAAACGAAGCCTTTGCTCATCCGGGGAACCGAAGGAACCGAAATCCGCTTCTCTTCCTGCTGCTGGCCGATCCCCGGGGACCCGATCATCGGTTTTCTCCACAATGAGCAAGGCCTCCAGATACATACCTTGAACTGTCCGGTCATTGCCAAGTCGCGCGGAAACGAATCACCGATCAGCGTCGAATGGGAACCCGAACCGGGGCAACTTTTCAATGTCCGCGTCCGCGTGAGCGTGAAGAATATCCGTGGAATTCTCGGACAGGTTGCAAGCGGAATTTCCCAAGTCGGGATAAACATTGACCAGGTCGACCTCTCCCGCGAGAGCCTTGGGCTTTTCAGGGATATTTTCTTTCTTGTGCAGGTTTCCGGGCGCCGTCAACTGGCCGACATGATGCGCGCCCTGCGGCGTATTCCGGACATCGTGCGCATCGTCCGCGAATCGGGCTGAGCGCCTTTCCCGGCCCTTTCGTCCAAAGCGCGGCCGGCATTTTCGACAGGAGGAGATCATGAGCGCAGTACTTTACGAAGTGGATCAAAACGTGGCGACTCTCAGGCTCAACCAACCCAAGTCGCTCAACGCTGTCAACCCGACGATGATCGACGCCTTGCTTGAAGCGACGTCTCGCGCGGCGGACGACCCGAAGGTCCGCGCGGTGCTCGTCTGCACGGCGGGAAAGCATTTCATGGCGGGTGGAGACCTCAAATGGTTCCAGGATCAGCTCGCGCTTCCGGAAGAGACCTGCCGCGAGAGTTACGACGCTCTGCTCGGGAAGGTACAGAAGCTCGCCCTGGATTTTCAGCAAATGGAAAAACCCGTGATCGCCGCCGCGCAAGGCGCGGTCGCGGGATTCGGGCTTTCACTGATGATTGCCGCCGACCTTGTTTTCGCCGCTGAAGATGCCTATTTCACTCTGGCGTACAGCAATATCGCGCTTTCCCCGGATGGCGGCGCGACCTGGACACTGCCGCGTTTCGCCGGTCTCAAGAAAGCGATGGAAATCGCCCTGCTCGGCGAGCGTTTCGACGCGCCGAGGGCGCGGGAAATGGGGCTGGTCAACCGCCTTTACCCGGCCGACCAGCTCGACGCCGAGGCGAAAAAACTGGCCATCCGCCTGGCGGCTGGCCCAGCAAAGGCGATTGCGCGGACCAAGGCCTTGATCAATGCTTCGTTCGACGCAACCTTCGAGGAACAATTGCTCGCCGAGCGGCAATCCTTCGTCGGCTGCGCGACGCATCCCGATTTCGCCGAAGGGCTGACCGCCTTTTTTGAAAAGCGCCGACCCGCCTACCGCCGTGACTGACCGGGCGCGCCGAAGCTTTCGAACCGCCACGCCTTGCCTCGTTTTCGAGGCAGGGGCGCTGGCTTTTTCGATGCGGCGTCGGGACGCGGGCAGGCGGTTCCGAAAAGGAGCGATCGCTTGAGAGAATGCTTGGATTCCAAGTACCCGCGCGGGCATTTATCGGTACGCGAAGAGTTGCAGCATTGACCGCAGGCCGTAGTCGAAGAGTTCCAGGAGCGGTGTTCCGAGGTAGGACATTCCGACCCGCAGCGAAGCGAATCCGAGCAGGATGATGATCGAAAATCCGATCACCATGAGGTTGAGTTGCGGCGCGATGCGCCCGAGGATCGCAATGGCGTTGTTGGTGATCAGCAGAGTGACGATGATCGGCAGGGCTAGAAAGACACCCGAGGAAAAGATGACTCCACCGGCCTTGGCGATGTTGAGCCAGGATTGTTCGGAGGTTCGGTTCGTTCCGATCGGGATCGCCTTGAAACTCTCGGCGAGCGTGTCGATGACCATCAAGTGACCGTTGATCGACAGGAAGAGGAGCAGGGCGACGACTCCGACGAATTCGGAGATGACTGCCGTCTGCGAGGCGCTCTGTGGGTCGTAGGCGGTCGCGAAGCCGAGTCCCATCTGGTAGCTGATCATGTTGCCCGCCTTGTCGACCGCGCTGAAAACAAGACGCAGCGAAAACCCCATCGCGAAGCCGATCAGCATTTGCTGCGCGAGGATCAGGAGGCCGAGGCCGGACGCGGGCGCGATCGGCGGCGGTTTCGGGAGGATAGGCGCGATGGCGAGGGCGATCGCGAGGCCGAACAGCAG
>JAIRZC010000179.1 GCA_031267455.1 Accumulibacter sp.
CGGGTAGAATTCGACCGTTCGTCCAAGGAAACCGCCATGACCATCCAGATATCCCCGGAGCAGAACGCGTCGATCCTCGCTGAAGCGCTTCCCTACAGCAAACGCTTCCACGGGAAGACCATCGTTGTCAAATATGGCGGAAACGCTATGGTCGACGAAGCGCTGAAAAGGGGTTTCGCGCGTGATGTCGTCCTTTTGAAACTCGTCGGGATGAATGTTGCGGTCGTCCACGGCGGAGGACCGCAGATCGAAACGTTACTTTCCCGTGTCGGAAAGAAAGGCGAGTTCATTCAGGGAATGCGCGTGACTGACGGTGAGACGATGGAAGTCGTCGAAATGGTACTCGGTGGGCAGGTCAACAAAGATGTCGTCAACCTGGTCAACCAAGCGGGCGGAAAGGCGGTTGGGTTGACGGGGAAAGACGGTGTAACGATCCGCGCGCGAAAGCTCCTTCTTCCGAACCGGAAGAACCCGGAGAGTCCGATTAGCGTTGGGCAGGTCGGCGAAATCACGCAAATCGACCCGACACTGATCGGTCACCTCCAGACGGGCGGATTTATCCCGGTAATCGCGCCGATCGGCGTCGGCGAGAACGGAGAAACTTTCAACATCAACGCGGATGTCGTCGCTGGAAAGATGGCGGAAGTATTGAAGGCCGAAAAGCTGGTACTCCTGACCAATACGCCCGGAGTGCTTGACAGGAACGGCGGTTTGATCACAGGGATTACGCCCCGGCAGATCGACGAAATGGTCGAGGACGGAACGCTTTCGGGTGGGATGCTGCCGAAAATCGCGTCCGCATTGGACGCAGCGCGCAACGGTGTCCGAAGCGTCCACATCATCGACGGTCGCGTCGAGCACGCTCTGCTTCTTGAAATCCTAACGGACAAGGGCGTGGGAACGATGATCAAGAACCGCTGACTCTGTTTCATCCAGAACAGCGGCTGGGGGGACGGAAAATTGCGGCGTGTTCCGGTCAACAAGTCTCGAAATGGACGCCACAGCCCAGATCGCCCGGGAAGGTGCGCCCGAGGAGGATCAGTCCTTTTCCGCTGATGTCGATCGACGATTTCCTGATCAGCACTTCCTTTCCGTGTTCGTCGGTGACGCTCGTTCCGTTGGTGCTTGTATCGGTCAGGATGACTCTCCCGGATCGCCATTCGATCCGGCAATGATTCCTCGAGACGAGGAAGTCGTTCTCGAAAACCAAGTCGTTCTGCGGATCGCGCCCCAGCGAGGCGACGGGAATGTCGCGAGTCAATTCAACCTTTTTTTCCTTGTAACACAGAAGCAGGAAAATGTTTTTCCTCTTTTCGCCCTTTGGGCTTTTCGGGTTTTCGCCGACGTGATTCGAAGTGAGCAGGTCGGTGTTCATTACCCCCATCGGAATTTCGAGACGCCAGTCGACGGAAAAAATCGGAATGTCGATCGAAGGCGCTTTCAGCGGCGAGGCGAGCGTGCGCAACTCGGGATTGATCATCATCAGTACCTTTTCGGAAACGACGATGCCGTTGTCGAGGACGGCCAATCCTTCGGGGCTTTCATTTGCGGCATTGGATGCGTCCGACTCGGGATGAACACCGATGCGGAGCGCGACATGCCGCTTGAACTGTTGCGGCAGACTGCTGCAACGGTGCTGCATTTCGCACGCGGCGAGCAGCGCGGTATCGACCGAGCGAAAAGTCGCACAAAACCCGTAAGGCAGGTGATCGACGACCTCGCCCTGGTATGCCGTGATGACACGCTCGACCCGGTTCAAACGGCGCCTGATCGGGTTGTTGTCTTCATCCTTATCTATACTGTCGATACCGATTCCCGACACTATGGCATAAACCAGGATTCTTTTTCCGGCTTTATCGTTCATGTAAAGTGTATCCCGCCTGCAAAAACCGATCCAGAAGCGTTCCCCGCGCCTTTGGCACGAAAAAACACCGCTCATTTCCCATGAGCCGGATTATTAACATGTTTTGAAACAGCAGACTTTGTGATTTTTCACATTTTTTTTGAAAATTCGTGACCGAAGCCTAAAAAGTGCGCATGAGTTCACGCGCGCGGCACAAATCCTCCCAAGCCATGGCTTTGTCGGACAGATTTCTGAGCAGATATGCGGGATGGTAGGTCACGACGACGGGAATGTCGACGGCGCTTTCCACATAACGCAGACGCTGGCCACGAAGACCCGACAGCGCACCCTCGTGTCCGAGCGCCGAAGAGACGGCTATGCGTCCGAGCAGTACGATCAACTTGGGCGAAACGAGTTCGATCTGCCGTCTCAAATAAGGTTGGCACGCCGCCAATTCCCCGACCTCGGGTGTCCGGTTCCCCAAGGGCCTGCATTTTACGGCGTTGGCGATATAAACATCCTCGCCGCGTTTCAAATCGATCGCTGCCAGCATCGCGTCGAGTAGCTTTCCGGCCTGTCCGACGAAAGGCTCGCCGCGCTTGTCTTCTTCCGCACCCGGCCCCTCGCCGATGAACATCCACGCCGCGTCCTTGTCGCCGACACCGGGAACCGCCTGCTTACGGTGGTTGCACAGACCGCAGGTGCGGCAAACGGCAATGCTCTGGCGCAGTTGATCCCAGCTCATTTCGGAAATTTCCTTGGCGCGTGAATCGTGGGATTTGGTCGTGGTTTCGGAAGCCGGAGCGTTTGCGGGTAAAAACGAGGATGAACATGATCCGTGGACGGGAGATGACGCTTCAACTTCCGAAAAAACCGCTTCCTCGGCACACCCCGTTCCTTTTTCGGTGCGCAAAGCGCCGGAAGGTTCGCGCAGGACCCAATACGGAGAGATGCCCATCTCCCTGAGTATTTGTTGGCGCGAGAATTTCATGCGACGATTTCCCCGAGCGGACGCCTCATCACCAGCGCGTCCTCGCGTACTCCACCTTCAGGCGGGTAGTACGCGCGCCGAAGGCCGATTTGCTGAAATCCGTATTGTGTATACAGGGCAAGCGCACGGGTGTTCGACGGACGCACCTCCAACAGAAAATAATTCATCCCGCTGCGATGCGCCAAGTCCATCGCATGGTGAAGCAGGCGCGCGCCAAAACCGACTCCCTGGAATTTTTCGGCGACGCCAAGAGTGAGCAGATGCGCCTCGTCGACAGCCACCATCACGACGAAAAAGCCGACGAGCAGACCGCCCGCGCGGCACACTTGCGCAAGATGGGCGTTCGAGATCGAATCCATGAAATGACCGTGACCCCAGGGAGAGGCGTTAACGCGAATCTCGATCGAAAGTACCTCGTCGAGGTCGTCTTCCGTCATCGGCAGGAAGACGACCTCGGATTCCGGAAAAGGCTTTGTCAAGGAAGGCTCCATCGAGGCTTCTTCTCTTCGGCTCCGCGTTCGGCGATGGTTTTCGCGACCTTGTCGCGGACGTAAAGCGGAACGGCTTCCGACGGATCGATTCCTTTCGTCGAGGCAAATCGTGCCACCGCGAGGCGCGCGACGCCCTTGGCGCACGGCGCGATATCCGGCATCCAAGTATCGACCCGGGACAACAGGCGTTCGCGGACGCCGGAAAGCGCCAAACCGCTCCCGCAGGCCAGCCAACCGCCGTCCGGCGGCAGTGGGAGATTTTCGGGAGAATAAACGCCGATTTCGCCCTTCTGCGCGCCTTCCACAAAAAAGCCGGCATAGACTTCGCCCATGCGCGCGTCCAGCAGAGTGAACACACGCTTTCCTTCGGAGATGCAGGCCATCGCGTCCAAGGTCCCGACACCGAGCAGAGGCGTCGCGCGCGCGACGGACAGGCCCAAGGCCAAACCGCAAGCGATCCGAAGTCCCGTAAACGAGCCGGGTCCTTGGCCGAAAGCGATTCCGTCCAAATCGTCCAAGCCGATTTCTGCCTCGCGCAGACAATC
>JAIRZC010000181.1 GCA_031267455.1 Accumulibacter sp.
GTAGCCGACCCCGCCGAGAACACCATCTTCGTCCCCGTCGCCGTCGCCGACCGCGCTTTCGGGTGAAGCGGGAGGAGCGGAAGTGGTCTCGGGCGCCTGGATTGCGTTGGAATTCGGATCGGCGGGTTCCGTATTTGTCGTCGTTTCGATCGTCGCCGGGCGAGACGATGCCTTGCCTTTCGGCGCGGGTTTGGGCGCTTTGAGTCTTTTTCCGGGCTTGGGCGCAAGCGCCTTGCCGGGCGAGGGGTCGCCGATGTAGCCAGGCGGGAGCGAAGGGTCGCCGATGTAGCCAGGCGGGAGCGAGGGGTCGCCTCCGGAAGGGCCGAGCAGACCGGGAGGCAGCGAAGGGTCTCCCGGAGGCAGGGGCGAGACGAGGTCGACCATCATCGGTGTATCCAGCGCTTCGGTCACACCGGCGCTCAGGGCCAATAACGCGAAGCCGGCACTCGCGTGCGTCACGAGAGTCAGCGCGAAGAGGGCGAGGCGCTGCGCGCCTCGTTTTCGTGCGACGACGATGTAGCTCATCCGAGGACACCGTCAAAACGAGCGGTGCAATGCGACGATCTTCCCCGATTTTTCAAAACCGGAGAAACCGCCTGGCAAATACTATCAATTGACATAGATGAAGTCTTTGACCCGGGACGCCCCGTCCCTTGACGCTGAAAAAGAATGTGTCGCGGCAGGTCTCCTGGCTCTCGGCTCTTCGCGGCTTGCCAGCCTTCCCGGACGCATCCAGTGGCACGAATCGGCAAGACGCTCATCGATTACAGTTACGGGGGCAGCTCCGGATTTACGACCGCTTGCGGTCGTCACCGGATTCCCTTTTGATCCCCTATCGGGAACCGCGGACTCTCTCATTATCTTCTTAGAATGGACCTTCGTCAATCTTTGTTTATCGCCAAATATCGTGTTGACGACGAAATGAGAATTATTAACTATAAAGAAAAATCAAGCAAGTTTTTTTTTGGAAAGAAAGAAAGCGGGTGTGGAACGAAGATATGCAAAAAAACGGAGAAGATTTCAGTGAAACATAAAGCCCTGCTGCCGCTATTGGATCCGACAGGCCAAAACGGAAAGGAGATTCGTTTTCAGGTATTTGCAGCAAATCGGCATTCCATTCGCGCCGAAATCCAGAAATGGCGCGTCGCCTTCCCGGTATCGCGATTCGGCAGGGCTTGAGCGTTGTCCAGGGAAATGGGTTCCGGGAAATTCGGGTCGGCGCGCGCGAAAATGCCGGGAGTACGACGAAGACATTCCCGCGATTGCATTGGCGGCGGGCAAGAATTCCTCACATTTCATACAAATTCTTGGTACAATGATCCATTTTGTTGATTATCCGTATTTTTTTCTTTTTGGAGGGTTGATGACCGTCGAACGTACACTTTCTATCGTCAAGCCCGATGCGGTTGCAAAAAACGTGATCGGGCGGATCTATTCGCGCTTTGAGGAAAATGGACTGAAAATCGTCGCGGCGAAAATGGTTTGGCTTTCGTCGCGCGAAGCCGGCGAATTTTACGCCGTTCATAAGGGGCGTCCTTTTTATGAGGACCTTGTTGCCTTCATGGTTTCCGGCCCGGTGATGGCGCAGGTACTGGAAGGCATGAATGCCATTGCGAAAAACCGTGAACTGATGGGCGCTACCGATCCCAAAAAAGCCGATCCGGGGACGATTCGCGCCGATTTTGCCGAATCGATCGAAGCCAACGCGGTTCATGGTTCCGACGCGCCGGAAACGGCCCGGACCGAAATCGCTTTCTTTTTTCCTGAACTGTCCATTTATTCCGGACGCTGATTCGAGACTACCGTTGGCATGTCTGTCAATCTGCTCGATTTCGATACCGCGGGCCTTGCCGCTTATTTCGCGGCGCAAAATGAAAGCGCGTTCCGCGCCAAACAGGTTTTGCGCTGGATTCATCGCCTTGGGCAGGCGGATTTCGACGGCATGACGAACATTGCGAAAGATCTCCGCGCAAAACTCAAGAATTCGGCGTTCGTCGTTCCGCCCCGGCTTGTCTCGGACCGCGTTTCGAAAGATGGCGCGCGGAAATTCCTGTTCGATATCGGCGATGGGAACGCCATTGAGACCGTTTTTATTCCCGAAGACGGTCGAGGGACGCTGTGTCTTTCCTCACAAGCTGGCTGCGCGATCGGGTGCGCTTTCTGTTCGACAGGCCGGCAGGGATTCAGCCGCAATTTAAGCGCGGCCGAAATCATCGGGCAATTGTGGCAGGCCAATCGGGCGCTGGGCGCGTCTCCGTCGGGGGATCGCGCCATCGGAAATGTTGTCCTGATGGGGATGGGTGAACCGCTGGCCAATTTCGATCCCACGGTAACGGCGATCCGACTGATGCTCGATGACAACGCCTATGGTCTGTCGCGGCGCCGGGTGACTGTTTCGACTTCGGGATTGGTCCCGGCGATCGATCGTCTGCGCGAGGAATGCCCGGTCGCACTGGCGGTTTCCTTGCACGCGCCCGATGACGCGCTGCGCGATGAATTGGTTCCGATCAACCGGAAATATCCATTGGCTTCCCTGATGGCGGCATGCGTTCGTTATCTCGACAGGGCGCCGCGGGATTTCGTGACTTTTGAATATGTCATGCTCGACGGCGTCAATGATTCGGAGAAACACGCTCGTGAATTGCTATCGCGGGTAGTCGGTCTTCCATGCAAATTCAATCTGATTCCGTTCAACCCGTTTCCGGGCAGCTCATTCCGGCGGCCGTCGGCTGGAGGCGTCCGGAGATTTGCGGAAATTCTCATGGAAGCAGGTATTGTCACGACGACGCGCAAGGTTCGCGGAGACGATATCGGCGCGGCGTGCGGGCAGTTAGCCGGTCAGGTAAAGAGTCGGCGCGCGAAAAATTCTTTTCGAGAGACGGATGCGAGATGAAGAAACTTTCCCGGACTTTGCTTTCGTTTTTTTGCGCGTTGTCAATGCTCGCTGTTTTCTCCGCCCCCAATGCCTGCGCGCAGCGATCGGAGATGGGACAGCGGGAATCGGTGTCGCCCGAGATATTTACTCCATTGGAGCCCAAGGATCCGCTGACGCGGGCCAGAGCGCATACCGAACTCGCGGCGCTCTATTTTCAGGATGGCGAATTGATCATCGCGCTGGAAGAATTGACCCTGGCGATCGCCTTCAACCCCGAGTACGCTACCGCATACAGTATGCGCGCCCTGGCGCTTTTTTACCTCAAGGAATTTCCATCGGCGGCGAAGGATTTTCAAAAATCTATCGAATTGGACCCGAGAGATCCGGACATCAGCAATAATTACGGTTGGTATCTGTGCCAGACCGGGAAGGAAAAAGACGCCCTCTCGTATTTCAAAAATGCGTTCGACAATGTTCTCTACAAGACTCCCGAGGTTGCGTACCTGAACGCCGGGATGTGTCTGGCAAAACAAGGTGAATTGGATTCCGCCGAAGAATTCGTCAACCGGAGCCTTGTACTCGCTCCGAACAATCCGCGCGCCTTTTTCCAACTTGCTATCATTAGCTACAAACGTGAAAATTTCGACGCGGCCCGAGATTATTTGAATCGTGTCCAACGTCAGGTCAACGAGACCGAAGCGGATGTATTGTGGCTGGCTCTGCGCGTCGAACGCCGTCTCGGCAATGATATGGGAGAGGCCAGCCTGGCCGCGCAACTGAAGCGAAGGTTTCCAGACTCGCCCGAGTACCGGGATTTTCTCAAAGGAAACTTTGAATGAGCCATGACGACGATCGGACGGATGAATGGCTTTGCAGCGCGAGTTGCGAGGAATCGTCGTCCGAACGGGAAGCCGAGGGCGCCGCGCCCTCCTTTGTTTCTCCAAGTGTCGGATCGAAGCTTCGCGCCGCGCGTCTGGCGCGCGGTCTGACGATCGGCGACATTGCAAAGGCGCTCAAGCTGAGCGCAAGCCAGGTCGACGCGCTCGAGGTAGACGACTGGCGGCATCTTCCGGGCAACAATACCATTATCCGGGGGTTCGTTCGGAATTACGCGCGGTTTCTTGACATGGGAGACATCGCGGAACTGATGGGTCTCCTGGATGTGCTCCATATTCGCGAAGCGCGCGAACTCGAAATTCCCGAGGGAATGAATGTCGGTGTTTCGTCGGGCAAGAGATTCTGGTTTCGTGACTATTTACACATCATTTTTGGATTGATAGTGCTGGTCGCATCGATCCTGCTTTATTTTCTTTTGCCCGATTCGTCGTGGCAAACCATGCTTTCTTCGTTCCGTTCCGTACTTCCGACCGGGATGAAAAGTAATGTGTCCGACACTGAGGATCGAAAAACGCTCGCGCTTTCGGTAACAGCCGTACCCGATACCGCGGCGCGCGCGACGCCCGTGCCGCTTTCACCGCAACCTCTCTTATCGCCGCAAATATCTTCTCCAGCGCAAATACTGCCGAAACCGATGCCGGAAACATCCGAAACGCCATCTGTTATACAGCCTGTTACGCCATCCGCCACGCTGGCGGCGGATGTTCCCGCGAAAGAGGAGCGACCGGGAACCACGCCACAAGCGCCGATGCCCTCCGCTTCCGGGAACGGACTGACGCTGAATTTTCTCGGCGGCGCGTGGGTCGAAGTGCGCAATCGCGACAACAAGGTGGTCTTCTCCCAGATGAATTCTGCCGGGACGCAACAGAGGATTGAGATACAACCGCCTTTTTTTCTGATCGTCGGCAATTCCGCCAATGTTCGGGCGCATTACAAGGGCAAACCGCTCGATCTTTCGAGACGCAGCAGGGAAAACGTCGCGCGCGTCACTGTCAGATGAAGGCAGAGGTTTGATGGGCGCCTCCCCACGGTTGAATCGTGTTTTCCACCGTCGACCAACGCGCGCGGTGAAAATTGCCCATCTCTCGCTGGGCGGCGATTATCCGATCGTGGTTCAGTCGATGACGAACACCGATACGGCGAATGTTTCGGAAACCGCGGCGCAATGCGCCGATCTCGCGCGCGCGGGGTCTGAACTCGTGCGTCTGACGGTCAATACGCCCGAAGCGGCGGCAGCGCTTCCCGCGATTCGTGAACGGCTCGACGAATCGGGCGTCGAGGTTCCGCTCGTCGGCGATTTCCACTACAACGGTCATCGTCTGTTGGCCGATTACCCCGAATGCGCGAGGGCGCTGGCGAAATACCGCATCAATCCCGGTAATGTCGGGATGGGAGAAAAACGCGACAGGCAATTCGCCCAGATGATCGAGATTGCCTGCCGGAACGACAGGCCCGTGCGCATCGGCGTCAATTGGGGGAGCCTCGACCGGCAATTACTGGCGCGTGTCATGGACCGGAACCTCAAGCGTTCGGAACCGAAGGGCGCAAACGAAATCATGCGCGAAGCGATGATCGAATCGGCGCTCGAATCGGCCTCGCGCGCCGAAGCGCTTGGCCTTCCCGGCGATCGTATCGTGCTTTCCTGCAAAGTTTCGGAAGTGCAGGACCTGATCGCCATCTATCGCACCCTGTCGCAGTCATCGGATTATCCCCTGCATCTCGGTCTGACCGAAGCGGGGATGGGATCGAAAGGTATCGTCGCTTCGGCAACGGCGATGGCCGTCCTTCTTCAGGAAGGAATCGGGGATACAATCCGCGTTTCGCTGACACCCGGGAAAGGGGAGTCGCGTACGCGGGAAGTGATCGTTGCGCAGGAAATACTCCAGACGATGGGTTTGCGCGCGTTCATGCCGATGGTCATGTCGTGTCCCGGTTGCGGACGGACACACAGTGCTTTTTTCCAGGATCTGGCGCAGTCGATCCAGGATTTCGTCCGCGCGCGCATGCCCGAGTGGCGGGAAGATTGTGAAGGCATTGAGAATATGAGGCTGGCGGTCATGGGATGCATCGTGAATGGGCCGGGCGAAAGCAGGCATGCGAACATCGGGATCAGTCTGCCAGGGAATGGAGAAGCGCCGCTTGCGCCGGTTTTCGAGGACGGGGTAAAAACGGCAACTCTGCGCGGTGAGAACATCGCGGGAGATTTTATGGCGATTATCGACCATTACGTGGCGTGCGCCTATCGACGAAAGAATGCGATCAAATCATGAATCAGACGGTGCGGTCCGTGCGCGGAATGAACGATGTGCTTCCCGCGGAAGCCGAGTTTTGGGATGTTTTCGAAGACGTGATCCGTTCCTGGGCGAAAGCCTACGGCTATCGGCCGATTCGCTTGCCGATCGTCGAGCCGACACCCCTGTTCAAGCGCGCTATCGGTGAAGTGACCGATATCGTCGAGAAGGAAATGTATTCCTTCGAAGACAGTCTCAACGGAGAAAAACTGACCTTGCGGCCAGAAGGCACGGCGGGGTGCGCGCGCGCCGTCATTCAACACCATCTGGCATCGCAGCGCCCTCAGCGTCTTTACTACATGGGGCCGATGTTCCGGCACGAACGGCCGCAGAAAGGGCGTTATCGCCAATTCAATCAGATTGGCGTCGAATCCTTTGGCTTTTTCGGGCCGGATATCGACGCGGAACAGATACTGATGGGCGCGCGCCTCTGGGGCGACCTCGGGTTGAGCGGCATCGAATTGCAGATCAATTCCCTCGGGCAGCCCGAGGAGCGGGTGCGGTATCGCGTCGAACTCGTCGATTATTTCGAAAAACACGCCGACAGCCTGGACGAAGAGGCGAAGCGCCGTCTCCATACGAACCCGCTTCGGATACTCGATAGTAAAAATCCCGCGATGCGGGAAGTGATATCGAATTCGCCGCGTCTTATTGATGGCCTTAGCGTAGAATCGATGGCGCATTTCGAAGGTGTGCAGAAAATTTTGCGCGATGCTGGTATCCCTTACACGGTCGATCCCCGCCTCGTCCGCGGGCTGGACTACTACAATCTGACTGTTTTTGAATGGGTGACCGACCGGCTCGGCGCTCAGGGCACGGTTTGCGCCGGGGGGCGTTACGATGGTCTCGTCGGACAACTGGGAGGAAAACCCTTGCCCGCGTGCGGTTTCGCCATGGGTGTCGAGCGCCTGATGGCGCTCGTCCAGGAATCGAACGGAGTGCCCTCATCACCGGAAATCGACGTATATTTGGTATATCAGGGCGGCGTGGCGGAAGAGCTTGCACCCCGAGTCGCCGAGGGTTTGCGCGACCGGGGAATTTCGGTGCTTTTCAATTGTGGTGGCGGAACTTTCAAATCGCAGATGAAAAAAGCGGATGCCTCGGGCGCTCTCTACGCCGTTATCATCGGTGACGACGAAGCGCGAGAGAGTGAGGCGATGCTCAAACCGTTGCGGGACGAAGGGAAATATCCACAAAAACGCATCGCGATCGACAGTATCGCCGACGAAATCATGAAATCTTTTCTGGATGAGGATGACTTCAATGGATGTTTATAATCTTGAAGAGCAGGAACAGATCGATGAATTGAGAGACTGGTGGAGGCAACACGGGAACCTGTTGCTCAACCTCCTGCTTGCCGTTTTTTCGGTTCTTATCGCGTGGCAAGGCTGGAACTGGTATCAGCGCCGCCAGCTTGCCCAAGCGTCGGTGATCTATCATTCCCTCCAGGATGCCGTTCAAAAAAGGGACATGGTGCGCGTCAAAGCGGCGAGCGGGGAACTTCTCGAGAAATTCGGTAGCGCATCCTACGCTTCACTCGGCGCCTTGATGGCGGCAAGCGCCTTCGCCGAATCGGGAGACGTGAAAACGGCCAGGGCGCAGCTGAAATGGGTCGCCGACCGTAACAAGGACGAATTGCGAGACCTCGCGCGTTTGCGCCTGGTTGCTCTGTTGATCGACGAAAAATTATATGACGAAGCCATGAAACAGCTTGAAGGAAGCGTGCTCCCGGTGTTCGACGCGCGTTTCCAGGATACGCGCGGAGATATTCTGAAAATCCAGGGAAAGCTCGACGAGGCGCGAAAGGCTTACCAAATGGCCTTGACGCGACTTGAAGAAACCCGAAAAACGAGCGGGGGGCTTGATTTGCTCCAAGACTGGCAGATACAGTCCGATGAAATCTACCGCGAAATCGTCCGGCAAAAACTCGATGCTTTGGGAGGCGGGCAGTAATGCGCCGAACGGTCTGTGTCTTCTTTCTGGCGCTCGCGGGATTGACCGGGTGCTCGATGCTGGATTCTTTGAATCCCTTCAAAAGTCGTGGACCGAAGATTGCCGAATTGCAGGCGTTTCAGGCGACAGCGCAAGTCCGCGTCGTCTGGCGCGAAAGCGTCGGAAAAAGCGACATCTACTCCTTCATGCCCGCCGTCGTCGATTCGACGATCTACGCCGCGGGGCGAGACGGCAGCCTGATTCGCATCGACGAGGGTAAACAATCCTGGAAGATCAGCGCGGGCCAACCGCTCTCGGGCGGGGTCGGAGCGGATCGCGACCGCGTGGTCGTCGGCTCGTCGTCGGGAGAAGTCCTGGCCTTCTCGGCCAGTGAAGGCAAGCTCTTGTGGAAAGCGAAAGCGACCAGCGAAGTTCTCTCACCCCCGGTTCTGAGTGGAGGAATGGTCGTTGTCCGGAGCGCGGATAATCGGCTTATCGCCTACGACGCTTTCGATGGAACGCGGCGCTGGATATTCCAGCGTCCCATGCCGGCACTTTCTGTGCGTGTGACGGCTTCACCGCTCATCGACCATCAGTTCGTCTTCGTGGGTTTCCCGGGAGGAAAACTGGTCGCGGTCAATCTTGAAAACGGCGCTGCCGTCTGGGATGGGACGGTCGCGCAGCCCAAGGGCGCAACCGAGCTGGAAAGAGCATCCGACATTACGAGTTCTCCGGTCATTTTCCAGCGAATGATTTGCGCCGTTGCCTATCAGGGACGGGTAAGCTGCTTCGACTTGATGAGAGGAAACCTGATCTGGGCCAGGGCGATGTCGAGCACATCCGGATTGTCGATCGACGGCACTTCGTTGTACGTTGTGGACGATAAAGACGCCGTTTACGCGCTTGATCTGGAAACCGGAGCCAGCCTTTGGAAGCAGGATAAACTTGCGCTTCGCAGACTCACCGCGCCCTTGCCCTTCCGACGTTACATCGTCGTCGCCGATCTTCAGGGCGTGCTCCATTTCCTCGACAAGGACAACGGTTCCTTCGTCGCTCGCGTTACGACCGACGGAAGTCCTGTCGTCGCGCCGCTACAGGTTTTTGGAAGACAGATCATCGCGCAGACGGCCAATGGCGGGATTTTCGCCGTTGAACAGGAATGAAGCCTGTCATTGCGCTCATCGGCCGGCCGAATGTCGGAAAATCGACGCTTTTCAATCGTCTGACAAGGACCCGTGACGCGCTCGTTGCCGATGTTCCGGGCCTGACGCGCGACAGACACTATGGTCACGGAAAACTCGGGAAGAAACCGTATCTGGTGATCGACACCGGTGGTTTTGAACCGCTTGCCAGGGAAGGAATTTTCTACCGGATGGCCCGCCAGACCGAGCAGGCGATCGACGAAGCCGACGCTGTCGTCCTCCTCGTCGATGGGCGGGTCGGCCTGACGGCGCTCGACAAAGAGGTTGCCGACAAGCTGCGCAGGAATGGCCGCACGGTGATCGTCGCCGTGAACAAGGCCGAAGGCATGGACCGCGGCATCGCGGTTTCCGATTTTCACGAACTGGGCCTTGGGGAGCCGTTGGCCATCTCGGCGGCGCATGGTGATGGAGTGGGCGACCTCATCGCGCGCGTGCTCGATGCCTTTCCTGACGCAGATGAAGAGACAGAAAAAGACGATGTCCTTAAGGTTGCGATCGTCGGACGTCCGAATGTGGGGAAAAGCACGATGATCAACGCCCTTTTGGGCGATGAGCGCGTCATTGCCTTCGATCAACCAGGAACGACGCGCGATTCGATTTACATCGATTTCGAGCGCGACGGCAAACACTACACACTGATCGACACGGCCGGACTGCGACGGAAAGGAAAAACCGTCGAGGCGATAGAAAAATTCTCGGTGATCAAGACACTCCAGTCGATTGAGGATGCCAATGTTGTCATCCTCGTCCTGGATGCGCAACAGGACCCGTCCGACC
>JAIRZC010000003.1 GCA_031267455.1 Accumulibacter sp.
CGAAAGCACCTCGAACTGATGTTCGCCCTCGACTTCAGCGATTTCGATGATTGAAATGTCAAAGGTACCCCCTCCCAAGTCATAGACGGCGATCCGCTTGTCGCCCTGCTTCTTGTCCATTCCGAAGGCGAGCGCAGCAGCCGTCGGCTCGTTGATGATGCGTTTGACCTCCAGTCCCGCGATGCGGCCAGCGTCCTTGGTCGCCTGACGCTGGCTGTCGTTGAAATAGGCCGGCACCGTGATGACGGCCTCGGTGACTTCTTCACCGAGGTAATCTTCGGCGGTTTTCTTCATCTTGCGCAGGACTTCGGCGGAAACCTGCGGCGGCGCGATTTTCTTGTCGCGCGCCTCGACCCAGGCGTCGCCATTGTCCGCCTTGAGAATCTTGTAAGGCATCAGGCCAATGTCCTTTTGCACTTCCTTTTCCTCGAAGCGACGGCCGATCAGGCGCTTGACCGCAAAGAGCGTATTCTTCGGGTTCGTCACGGCTTGGCGCTTGGCCGGCGCTCCGCAGAGAATCTCATCGTCTAAAGCGTACGCGACGATCGACGGCGTCGTTCGCGTACCCTCGGAGTTCTCGATGACCTTGGGCGTCCTGCCTTCCATGACAGCTACGCAGGAATTCGTCGTGCCGAGGTCGATACCAATAATTTTTCCCATATCAAAATCCTTTATTAAAAAATCAAAAATCACAGACAGGCATCAGATGGGGACGATCCGCGCGCCTTCAAGCTTTCGCCTTTGCGACGACGACCAGCGCGGGGCGCAGAACGCGATCGGCAAGTAAATAACCCTTTTGCAGGACGGAAACGATGGTATTCGGCCCGCGCTCGCTCTCGATGGTGCTGATCGCTTGATGAAAGTTCGGATCGAAGGCCTCGTCGACCGGATTGATTTCCCTCAGGACGGATTTTTCGAATGCGGCGGAAAGCTGCCTCAGAGTCAGCTCAGTGCCAGATTTCAGGTTTTCGACCGTCGGCGCCTCGACCGCGAGCGCCGCTTCGAGGCTGTCCTTAACCGGCAAGAGATCGTTCGCGAAGCGCTCGACCGCGAACTTCGCCGCCCTGGCGACATCTTCGCGCGCGCGGCGACGGGTGTTTTCGACATCGGCCTGCGCCCGCAGCCAGGCGTCGCGAGTCTCTTCGAGCTTAAGTTCCGCCTCCCGAAGCTTTTCTTCCGCGCCAGGCTCGTCAGGCACAGACACCTCGGAAGAGTTTTCGAGCGTAGAACCGCTCGCGTTTTCAGATACGCACTCCTTCTCTTCACTTTCCTCTTTTTCCCGGGGCCGCGCCTCTGGCGCGCCGGGGGTAGCTACTTGCGTTCCTGTGGGTTGCTCGTGCATAGTGGATGATCTCCTGAAAAACTTCCCCGGAAATGGGGGCGATTTTCGCAGTCTCAAGCCGCATGAAGAAATTTTTTCCACAGGAAATACGATCCGGTTTTCAAAAGTATGTTCTAAAGCTTGAGTTTGAGCTAGGATTCCGGACTTTGGACAAACATCAATCCAGCCATCGGAGCGGATGACAACAAGAACGACCCGGTCGGACAAAGAAAAAACCAATAAGAAACCCCTGCCCGAAAACGCGCGCCCGGATGAAACCGAGGGCGCAGGAGTCTCTTTCCCCGAAAAAAGCCCCTCCGAGGTCAAACCGGATAACAGCGCCGAGCCGTTTCGACCCACGGAAAGCGAAACGCCCCATTCCAGAGACAAAGGCGCTCCGCCGGCTTTTATCGGAAAATACAAGCTCATCCGCGAAATCGGGAAAGGCGCGACCGCGACCGTCTATCTCGTTTCCGACCCCGAGACGGGCGGCGAATTCGCGCTGAAGCTGATCCGCTTTCGCGGCGAAAACGAAGCGATGTCGCGCCGCCTTCGAAAGTTGTTCCAGACCGAGGGTGCCATAGGCCGCCGTCTGAAGCACCCGAACATCGTCCGTATATTCGACGCGCGGATCGAGGCGGATCGCGCGTATATTGTAATGGAATACGTCGACTGCGTCTCGCTCGAGACGTTTTGTACGATCAACAACCTCCTGCCGCTCCATCGCGTCATCGGAATCGTCTTCAAATGCTGCCTCGCGCTCGACTACGCCTTTCGACAAGGCGTCGTTCACCGAGACATCAAACCGGCCAACATCCTGCTCGACAAGGAAGATAACCCGAAGATCGCCGATTTCGGCCTCGCACTGAACGTCCGCAAGGACGTCAGTAACGACTCGACCTTCGTCATGGGCGTCGGCTCGCCCGCATACATGTCGCCCGAACAGGTCAAGAACTACCCCTTGAACCACAAGACCGACCTGTATTCGCTGGGCGTCGTTCTTTTTCAACTCCTGACGGGACGTCTGCCTTTCCGCGCGACGGCCCAGGGAGCGCTGGTCTACAAGATAATCAACCAGGAAATACCCTCGGTCTGCGCGCTCAATCCCAACCTTCCGGCCGGACTCGATCCGATCATCCAGAAAGCGCTCGAAAAGGACCTTTACAGCCGCTACCGCAACGGCGCCGACTTCGCCAAGGATCTCTCTGCTGTCCGCTACCAGATCATGGAAGAAGACTCGACGGAGCGAGATACGTCCCATTTCCGGAGGCTGCGCCGCATGCACTTCTTCGCCGAATTCGACGACATCGAGATATGGGAGCTCCTGCGCACGAGCGTTTGGAGAAACTACGCGGCCAGGATCCGACTGATCCGCGAGGGGGACAAAAACAGGTTTTTCGGCGTTCTGCTAAAGGGGAATGTCGAAGTCTCGCTCGGCGGAAAGAGCCTTGTCACCCTCGGTCCCGGTGAAGTCATCGGCGAAATGGCCTTTCTCCACCCGCGCGACATGACGCGAACGGCGTCGGTCGTCACGCTCGAACCTTGCAAATTCCTCGAAATCAACTGCTCGGCGTTTGAATTGAGTTCCGAAGAACTCCAGGAGCGTTTCCGGAAAGTCCTGATTGCCAAGGTACTCGATCGTCTGCGGAATGCCAACCAAGCGCTCGCCAAGTTCGGAAAGACCGCAACGAAGGGTGCGGGCGGGTCGGCAAGCATGGAGATCGAACCCCTCGATTCATGAAAAAGCGTCCCTCGCGGCGGGAAAGGCCCGAAGATATCGAAGGATGCCGTCCGGGATTTCGATCCGCTTCAATCGATCTGAAGCGAAAATTCGGGCGGTATTTGCCTGGAAAGGGAAAGTGCGTCGATCGCCACCGTCGAAAAAGACAGGCCGAGCCGGGAGGCAGCGATTTTCGCCATCGCGTCGACCCACGCGTCATCCTCGTTCAAACAGGGGATGTAGTTGAATTTTTCGCCGCCCGATTCGAGGAAGATTTTCTTCCCGAGGATCGCGATTTCACTCAGAGTCTCGAGGCAGTCCGCGGCAAATCCCGGGCAGAGGACATCGAGGCGCTTGACGCCCTTTTTCACAAGAGAGGCAATCATCTCCTCCGTGCAAGGCTCAAGCCATCTCCCGCGGCCAAAACGCGATTGGAAGCCGACGAGCCAGTCCTCGTCGCCGAGTTCCAGGGCTTTCGCCAGAAGCTTTGCCGTCCGCAGACATTCGTCCTCGTAGGGGTCGCCTTTCTCGATTTGGCGGCGAGGGATGCCATGAAAGCTCATCAGCAGACGCGGTCGGCCGTCGGGATGTCCGTTCGCCGACCAGAAACGGCGAACGGACGCGGCGAGCGCGGCAAGATATCCCGGATCGTCCCCGTAGCTCCCCACGACTGAAAATTCCGGCGGGTCGTCGGTTTTTTTCGCCCACGCGAAGGCGGCATCGATCGCGCTCACGGTCGTCGTCGAGGAATACTGAGGGTAGAGTGGAAACAGCAGGATGCGTGAAAACCCGGCGTTTTTCAGGTTTTCCAAGACGGAAGGAATCGACGGGCGTCCATAACGCATGGCAAAATCGACGACGAAACGGCCATCAGGGCGCGTGGAGGATTCGAGGGCATCAAAGAGGCGAGCGGCCATTCGCGCCGTATGCGCTATCAGGGGCGATCCTTCGGGAGTCCAAATCGCCGCGTATTTTTCGGCTATTCTTTTCGGTCGGATGTTCAGGATGACGCCATTGAGAATGGGGCGCCAAAGAGCGCCCGGCAGGGAGATGAGATGCGTATCGGAGAGCATTTCTTTGAGAAAACCTCGGACATCCGGCACGGCCGCTGAATCGGGCGTCCCGAGATTGACGAGGACGACGGCAGCGTCCGCTGGGGACATCCGCGGGACTTGTGCCTCGGAATCCTCCGGGCAAGTCATCAGGAAGACGTCTGGTGGCTTAGCGAGGACGACAACAGGCGCGCCGTGATATCAACAATGGGAATGACACGTTCGTAGGCCATCCGCGTCGGCCCGATAACTCCGACGAGACCAACGACCTGACCGTCGACCTCATAGGGCGCGGTCACGACACTGCATTCGTCGAGCGGCGCGATCCCGGATTCACCTCCAATGAATATCTGGATTCCCTCGGCGCGATGCGAAACATCAAGCAAGCGCATCAGCGCGGTACGTTGTTCGAACAAGTCGAAAAGCTCGCGAAGGCGTTTCATGTCCGACGAGAATTCCTCGATTCCGAGCAAGTTGTGCTCTCCGGAAATGACGTATTGGCGCTCGTCCTCGCGCATTGCCTCGTCGCTGGCCGAGAGCGCGGCTGCCATGAGATCCTGGAGATCGGCGCGAATCTTGATCAGGTCGTCCGTCACGCATCGTCGAATGTAGTCGAAGTCGCGAGCGGCGTAGTTTTGGTTGAGATAGTTCGTCGCGAACGCAAGTTCCGCGGGAGAATAGGGGCGATCGGTGAAAAGGATTCGATTCTGCACATCGCCGTCCTCGGTAACGAGGATCAGGAGGATGCGCTTTTCGGAGAGGCCCATAAACTCGATGTGCCGTATACGTACCTGTGCCTTGCGCGGCGTCAGAACGATTCCCGCAAAGCGCGTCAGTTCCGAGACGAGGAACGATGCGTTGTTGATGAGCCGCTGTGGTTGCGAAAAATGCAGATGATCCTTGATCGCGTGAATTTTCTCGGATTCGAGCGGCTGTATCGTGAGCAGGCTATCAACAAAAAAGCGATAGCCGCGCGACGTCGGGACACGGCCCGCTGAAGTGTGCGGACTCGCTATGAAACCGAGTTCCTCGAGATCGGCCATGACATTGCGTATCGTCGCGGCGGAAAGGTCGAGACCGGAGAATTTGGACAGGGCGCGCGAGCCGACAGGCTGCCCTTCAGCGATGTAATGCTCGATCAAGGTCTTGAGCAGGGTTTTCGAACGCTCATTCAGCATGAGGCGACTTTACAAAAAGATTCTCCGGCATGCCATAGGCGCGAGGCCATCGCGCTTATGCGCTCTACTGTCCAAAAGCCTGTCGGGCCTGACCCAATCGGCTGTCGGGAAAACGGCCTGCTTTTCCCGGCCTGCTTTTCCTCGCGGCGCGGCGCGAATAGAGGAGCTATTCGCGTAACCCCAGACAAAAACGTATCCGCTTGCCCTTTCGCTCCAACCCATTGAAGCCCGACAGGCTCCTGAATGTTTAGTCCCGCATTGTGCTAGTGTAATCTATAGCCAGTCACCGGAGGGATGGATTATGGTAAGCGTAGTATTATACGGCAGACGGAGGCCGCGCGTTTGTCCAGGGTTCTCGAAAGAAAGCATGCCTGACCGTTGGACGGCGCGGGACGTGGATGTTCAAAGCCTGGCTCAGTGAGAATTTTGATTATGGAAATCGACCTCGCCACTCGGAGAACGAGGGTGGCGGGTTGCAGAATTCTGTTTGGTTCTGGCTATAGCGGTGGGGTTTGAATGTCCCGCCCAGACAGCCGGAAAGCCCGTTTCAAAAGACGATAGTCCGCCGCCGATTGCGAAGAGGGAAAGCCTGAGCCTGTCTTGGCTTGGGGCGCGGACCGTCGTTCGTGGAGAAAATATCTGTCATGGGAATGGCCGGGAAAGGCGCGCCAACAATCCTTCCGCTCCTGTGGGTAAAAGCCTGTTTGACGCCAAACTCATAGGGCTTGAAAGTATCCGCATGAGCAGGTCTCTGACTGGCTTAACCGGCCAGGTAATCGCCCCGTCCATAAAACAAGCGCCGCCCGGCCCGCCTACCTCCGCTCGACCCACAGGATCATCCCGGATGCCGCGAACATAAACAGCGCCGAAGGCGCGACAGCGCTCAAGAAGGGCGACCAGCTGTTGATCGCGCCCAGATTCGAAAACAGGCCGTTGAGCATGTGAAAGAGCACGCCGATCATGACCCCTGAAAAGATCTTCAGGCTGACGCCGCTCACCCGGTCATGGGTATATCCGAAGGGAAGCGCGAGCGCAACCATGACGAGCGCGGCAAGAGGATACAGCACTTTTTTCCACATCGCGATGTCGTAGCGCTGCGTTTTTTGCCCGTTTTCGCTCAAATGCCGCGTGTAAGCGGAAAGATGCATCAACGACATGCGTTCCGGCGACACCATCAGAACCGCCAGAATATCCGGGTTCAGCGCCGTCTCCCATCGCATGTCAGGCAATTGGACGACTCTCGATCGCCCATCCTCGATGAGAGTCCGCGCAACATCCTTGAGCCGCCAGACCGTCGGAGAAACGTATTCTCCCTCGGCGGCGTCCGTAATCGACCGAAGCCGTCCGCCGGGATCGAAGTCGTAGATGCGTATATCCCGCAAATGGCTGTTGGGCAGGACATATCCGATATTGTTAAAGCTCGAATCGTCTTTCATCCATACGCCCCTGCGCA
>JAIRZC010000012.1 GCA_031267455.1 Accumulibacter sp.
GTCTCTCGGTTATTTATCTGGCGTCGTGCACGGTACTGGAGTATTACAACCAGACGACGACCTTGTTCGAAAAATCGAAGTCGCTCGCGCTGGCCGCGCTTGTTCTCGCGCTGAGCGCATTCGCGATGCAGACCCTGCTGAGCGCCGCGCTGAGAAAAGGAGTTCTGTCCATACCGGATGATCTTGCCGAATTCTGCAGGCGCGTCCCCGGCGCGGGGGGATGGAAACCGAGCGGGGAAGTCTTGCTGCGCGCTTTGCTCGCAGCCGTTCTCGCAATTTTCATGGGGCTTTTCGTTCGATCCGTCCAGCAAAAGGAAATCCTGCTTTCCGATGGAAAACCGATCACTCTGCAATTGACGCCAAGAGATCCGCGCTCCTTGATGCAGGGAGATTACATGGTATTGAATCTCATGCTGGAGGACATGATCGAAAATGCGTTGGGGAAAGCACGGGATGGCAGAAACAACAGTTTTTCAGGCGCGTCGCGTGTGGGCGTTGCGATCATCGAGCCGGACGCGCGCGGCGTCTACCAATTTGTGTCGCTTTACGACGACGCGCTTCCCTTGGGAGAAAAGCAGGCAAAAATCGTTTACCGCTCCAGTGGATACGATGTGCGCGTCGGTTCCGGTTCTTTTTTCTTCCGCGAAGGAATGGGGAGGGCGTTCGAAGCGGCGCGTTACGCCGATTTGCGGATTGATGAAAAAGGCCAATGCCTGATCACCGGTTTGCGGAACGAGGCGCTTGAAATCATCGATCCTGTGAAGAGATGAGTTTCACGCCGTGGAAAATATTCCTCGTACAAGCCAAGAGGCGTGCCTCGGCATGCTCCTTGTTTTTTGCGTGCGCAAGTCCCCTGTGCGCATGATCGGTACAACATGGACTGGCGAGGTTGAAAAATGAAAAATTGCCGACGACCCGAATATGAGATCAAACGGCTTCGATAGAATCAAGGAGTAAACCATCCTCCGAACGGATTTCGCCGGCTTGGGCGGCTTCGTCCAGAAGGACGCCGAGCGCATCGTACCCACCTTCGGGTGAAGGCGCCGCGCAGGCAAGTATTCCGCAGGCGGATTTTGGCGCGCTGTAAACCGCATCGCCCATGTGAATCGGCGTCCTCCCATGAAGGCGGTAGATGTGGCGTTTGAGCCGACCGAGGTATTGCGAACGCGCAACGATCTCCTGCCCGGGATAACAACCTTTTGTGAAGCTGACGCCATCGATTTTTTCGAAGCCAAGCATTTGCGGCACGAATTTCTCTTCTGTCGCTTTCGTGATCCATGGGGTCCCGGCGCGAATGTCGAGCCACTGCCACGCGGCACACCCGACCGGAGTCGCTTTTCCATCGAGTTTTTTCCAGATTTGTTCCGCGGCGACTGTTGAAAGCGCCACAATGTAGCGCCGATCTTCAAGACGAATGAGTGTTCCTTCATCGAATATCGCCGTTCCGTTTTCGGGAAGGGGCAGGGTGGCGGCGCGGAGAATTTCAGATGCATCGGGTCCGGAAATTCCGATGAGCGCAACGGCGTCCGATTCATCGGACAGATCGACTTTCGAGCGCAGGACGTACATGCGCAGACGCTTCAGTACTGTTGCAAGCAAGTCGGCGGAGAGCAGGGCGCGGTAGGCGCCTCTGTCCCGGTAAAGGACGAAATTCGCAAGCATCCGCCCCTTGGGCGAGCACCACGCGGAATACTGACAGGCGTCGACGCCAAGATTTTTGATGTCGCTCGTGAGCAAATTGTGCAAGTATGTTTTCGCGTCGTCTCCAGAAAAACCGGCGACGGAAAGATGCGTCAGCGGGGAAATTATCGTCGCGTCGCGCGCTGCCTTGCTTTCATCGATTTCACGACCGAAGACCAGATTGCCGCCTTCGGTCATGTACGCACCCGTTTTTTCGAGAAATTCAAGCCAGGAAGTTTTCGCCATGTCGGTCTGCGATTTTCAATTTCATTGAACGGTTTTTAAGCGGATTCCGCGTTGGTACCCCGGAAAGACCGCTTCTCGGTTATCATTCCATCTCCAAATCGCCATTGACCAAGTTAACATTGCTTTTTATGTTTCAGCGTGTCCGGTTTTCGTGTCACTGGCAATTTAAAGCGAAATTATATCCGCATCGCCGATAAACATTTTGAAAGAGGATCGGGAGAGAGATGCGCTGTCCTGCCTTTTCTCCATTGCCGCGCGTTCAGATATGCGAGTTTTTTTTGGATTCATCAAATGGTTTTTTACGCTCTGTCTTGTCGTTGCGTTGGCCGGGGGATGGCTTTTCTACAAGGATGCCACCTCACCCCTCGTTTTCGAGAAGGATCGCATCGATTTTCAAATTACTCCCGGAAGCAGTCTCAAGATAGCAATTCGTGAGATTTCAAGCGCAGGCGTAACACTCAACCCTTGGACTTTCCGTCTTCTCGGAAAGTTCATGCGCGCCGAATCGGCGATCAAGGCGGGCAGCTACGAAATCCGGCAAGGGATCACACCATGGGAACTGCTGGAAAAATTGACGCGCGGCGATGTTTTACAGGCCGAAATCACTTTTATCGAAGGCTGGACCTTTCGCCAGATGCGGGAAAGGCTTGACGCTCATCCCGATGTGCGCCATGAAACGAGGGGCCTGACCGACCAGGAAATCATGCGACGGATCGGCGTGCCCGATGTTTTTCCCGAAGGACGGTTTTTTCCTGATACTTATCTTTTCGTCAAGCAAAGCGCGGATATCGATATTCTTGCACGTGCTTTCCGGATCATGCGCGAACGCCTGGATCGCGAATGGGAAACTCGCCAACCGAGCTTGCCTTATCGCGACTCCATCGATGCGCTGATCATGGCTTCGATCATCG
>JAIRZC010000026.1 GCA_031267455.1 Accumulibacter sp.
AGGTTCCCGGTCGTCGCGATAAAATAAAGCAGGTCGCGCATCAGGCGCTCGGCGATATTCCTCGATCCTTCCGAGAGCCGCCGAATCTGAAGGTCGATACGCGCGCACAGGTGCTTTACATCGAAGTTCTCGGGTAGCCCTCCTTCGGCGAGTTCCGAAAGAAGGACGCCGGATATCCACCAGAAAGCGCGCGCCGCGTTGGTTTGCTGTGTCGCTTCGATTCGCTGGACGGCTTGGAGCATCTCGTTGATGCCATTGCGCTCCACGGGATTTTTTAGCCAGGAAAGAAAGCCGCGCTGAAAATGTCCGCGCTCTCTTCGCAATAGTCCCAGGGAGAGATCGTGAGAAACGGGGTCGAGTGACGGCGACAGAACCGATTTCGGAAGCCGCGCATCGAGATCGGGGAAGAAAAGTTCAGCCTTCGATACACGTTCAATGCCGCGCGCGTGTTGAATCTGCTCGTAGATCGGGTAAAGGCGCAAGGGCTGATCGGATTGTCCGGCGAGTAAGTCGTCAAGATAATGACCGACGCTGTCGATCGATGAGAGGATCAGCGGAATCGGCGGCTTCTCCACTGGCGAATGTTCGATGGCCTCGAGCAGCGATTCGAGCGCCTCGACGAACTGCTTGACGCCATCCAGGCCGACGATCGTCAGTGCGCCTCTGACTTGGTGCAGGTGAGTGCGGCAAAAGCGGAGCTGTGCCGCGTTGTCCGATCCCGAAGAGAAACCGGCGGTGTACTGCTGGAATGCCAGCCGCGCGCGCGACAGGGCTTGGTCGATTTCGGTCTTGACCCAGACCAGCGGGCCGATATCGAATTCCGTCGCGGCGTCATTCATCGAAAATTTATCTCCGGATTGAAATCTTGCCTTTCAGGGAGATGATCCGACGCGAAAGACGGTCGTTTCCGCGTCTTTTCAGCAACCCTCAGGCGCGGATCGAAACACGCTGCTCGAAGTCCTCGCCGCATTCGCCCCTCGTCGATCAAATGCCGATCTCCATGAAACAGCTGTCGGAAAGGAGCGCGCGCACGTTCAATTTTCTCCACGCGCGCCCTTCCTTGTCGAAATAAACCCCCTCGACCCAGTGTGGATCGTCAGAGGCGGCGTCTTCACGCGCAAGATCACCGGCTTTGCGCAAACCCAGCATCCGGGTCACAAGCAATGCGGCATTGCTTCCATAGCGCGTTCCAATCAGCAAAAAGCGCGAACTGGAATTTTGCGGCGTTGGCGTCTTTCCCTGAAAAGCCGAAAAATCCGTGACGGCGTAGAGATTTCCTCGGATGTTCGCGATTCCGGCGAACCACGGACGTGTCAGCGGAACGGGCGTCAGCGGAGTCAGCGGGACGATTTCACCGGAATCCGACAAGTCCAGCAGCCAAAAATCCGAAGCGGACTGGATGCCGATCAGGCTTGCCGCAACGCGCGCGTCGTCGTCGGGGCGAGGTGTGTTCAAGGCTTCTGCGGGATCGTCGCTCATGGGTCGTGCGTTTCTACAAAGCCGCGATTTTCGCGAGCAATTCCTCACCGTCTATCGGTTTGGAGACAAAGTCTTGCGCGCCCTGGCGCAGACTCCAGATCATGTCGGTTTTCTGTTTTTTCGATGTGCAGACGATGATCGGAATATTCTTCGTCTTGTCGTCGCGGATCAGCATTCGCGTTGCCCTGTAACCGTCGATGCCCGGCATCACGATATCCATCAGAATCAGGTCTGGGGGTTCGGCTCGCGCTTTTTCGATGCCCGCCTCGGCGCTCTCGATCGTCGTGACCCGATACCCCGCTTTTGAGAGGATTTCGGCGATGAGGTAACGCTCGGTCGGAGAATCGTCGATCACGAGGATATTCTTGATGGTCATGGTTTTCTTCCGGGTAAATTTTCCGGGGCCTCGTCGCTCGCGGCGTGGCCTGGCAAAAACGCGGCGACCATCCTGAGCAGGCTGTCCTTGGTAAACGGTTTGGTCAGATACTGGTCCGACCCCGCCATGCGCCCGCGCGCGCGATCGAACAAGCCGTCCTTCGACGAGAGCATGATCACCGGCGTTGCGCGGAAACGATTGCTTTTCTTGATGAGCGCACAGGTTTGGTAACCGTCGAGGCGCGGCATCATGATGTCGCAAAAAATGATGTTGGGCTGGTGATCCGCGATTTTCGCAAGCGCGTCGAAACCGTCCTCGGCAAGGATGACCCTGTAGCCCGCGCGCACGAGGAAAACCTCGGCGCTGCGCCGTATGGTATTGCTGTCATCGATGACCATTACCTTGACGTCATCCATTTTTTCCGCTTCGGCCAAATCGTCGTCTCCGGGTGACTGCGTTCGAAAAGAAGGGTCTGAGCAATCCCACTGATAAATCGCCACAAGCGTATCGATATCATCCTGCCCCGGCGCCGTCTCGCGCATCCGCGCGCTGTCGGTGATCCATGAGAATTTCACGCAAGGCTGGATAAGCGGTGGGGCGTACCCTTTGATACGCGGCACGGACAATACTATACCAGCATCAACGCTTTTTGATGAAACGGCGCTCTCGATTCGCCGCATCGATGTCGTCATCACCTTCGCCCGGTGGGAAGAAACGCAGGCGCCAGCTGTCCCCTCTCCCGCTGCGCGGGAGAGGGTGGAAACTTGGCTGGCCGCATGCTTTGATTTCACCGTGTAGGGGCGGGTTTGAAACCCGTCCCCACGTCGCCTGCGGGCGGATTACCCGCGGGCGGATTGCCGTCCGCCCCTGTGCGCTGACCGATATCACACGCGGGTTTTCGGGCTATGGTTGAATTGTAGGGGCGGGTTTGAAACCCGCCCCTGCGACGCCTGCGGGCGCTTCTCCCCCTTGTAGGGGACGATGCAATCGTCCCGATTTGACGTTTCATAGGAGATAATCACCGTCCCCTCATCCGGCCTGATGCCCCAGAGGGACGGCTGTGCAAAGCGGGCCCGTTACGCGTGCGCTTTGGCATGCTTCGCTTTCTTCCCCGTTCCACCTACCCTTGAGGGGGCGAAGGGACGGCAACGGCTTTTGGCTACTTTGGCGCTTGCGGTTCCTGTCCTCCCGCAAGGAAAACCAACTCGTCATTCCCGCGAAGGCGGGAATCCAGCAACGTATTCTTCGGCGCTTTGCGCCGCATTTTCACCGCCCTTCGGGCGGAAAATACCCGACTGGATTCTAAGCCTTCGCTTAGAATGACGTGGGTAGGATTTTGATATTCCGAAGGTAGTAACCAGCGCCCCCATCCGGCCTGATGCCCCAGAGGGGCGGCAGCGGCCTTCGGGAACTTTCCTTCGCTAAAGGAGAACGGCGGATTCTTGGGTGGTTTCGAAGAATCCAGCGACAACGGCAACCCCGCTTCGCTCAGAGGCGAGCGGCTCTCTCTGGCCGCGGCATCCGGGAACTTTTTTTCTGCTCCAAAAAGCGTATTTGGAGATATAACATCGCATGTCCTTAACATCTCGAAATCCATCAGGGTTCATACGCTTATAGAGTCGGTCATAGTACTTAGGAGGATTAACCTTACGCCCATTAACTACTACTATGTCGCTAGGGAAGCAATCATCCCGAAAACGAACGAAAAAATCACGAGCGATACCAGGACGAAGAGACATATGCGAGAAAGGCGGGACAAGGGGTGTGAGTTCTCCTGTTTCCCGATCAAGTACAGAATAATGATATCTCGAATCATCTCCAGTCACCTTCTTAAGGCAGTAACGAGCAACGTATCCAGCAGACTCAAACGTAACCGAGCCAATGGAAGACATGCCATACGGCCATAGCTTCGATAATATCTCCGATGTATAAATCTTAGCATCAGAGCCTGTTTTCTTCAGATACTCCAAATCAGGGAACGTATGATTAAACAATATTGCATGGTAATGAGGTCGAGAGGTAGTATCTCCATATTCGCCACACATATAGAAGCTAATACGCTTACCAGTAAACTTCTTGCGCAAACGCTTCATAAATAATTGAAAGTGGCTGTAACACAAACTACCATTCTCCGGTAAATGCTCATCATCATACGTAAGGGTTATAAAACAGTTCTCGTCATGTAACGATGCTTCATGCATACATCTAATAGCCCATTGGCGGGAACGCTCAAGACGGCAACCAATGCATTGTCCACAAGGTAATTCAAGGGATTCAACAACGTCCTTTCGCTCATAGAAAATAATCTCACCAGAAGCCGTTCTAAATGCTGATAGCGGATGAAAACATGGCATTACATACGCCAGCCGCCTCGCATGGGCGACATGAAATTAGCGGCCTTGGCCTTACCAATGTTCTTCCTGAACTTCCTCGCAGACTTGCGCTTATTGACGTGATATCGCTTCATAGGTATCTCCAAATGAGAAAGATTATTAATAAAGACACCATCCAAGATAAGGAATGGTGTCACCTGACACAATTACATCAAGTAGTAGATTGTGTCAATGGGGCCGAACTGGCCCCCTCATCACCCCCCGAAGAGGGAACCACAGGAGCAGGAGCGGCAGCCCGATCGGCGGCCGCCTCCTTGGGTAGCAGACCCAGCTCGATAGCCTCAGCTCGATTAGCTTCGACATCCATAAAAGCAAGGATTTCGCTGGGGTCGTTATGGAAACGCGCACGAAGATCGGCCGGCAAGGCCATAAAAGCCTCTCCAGACGCTCGAACGTAGCCAATGGCAGACTGGTAGTCGTCCAGACCTGTAAAATCGCCGTAGCGGGGCATAGCGAAGTTTTCAGGCATATTGGGCACTTGGCCAAAACGCTTCATGATGTAGTTGATATCGCAGTTCTGAGCGTGAGACTGCTGAGTACGCGA
>JAIRZC010000027.1 GCA_031267455.1 Accumulibacter sp.
GACGGCGCGGATCAGCCGGAAACTGGAATGCGTATCCCCTTCGAAATAAAGAACCGTGTCGACAATGTGCTCCAGGACACGCGGGCCGGCAAGCGCGCCTTCCTTGGTGACGTGGCCGACGAGGACCAGCGCGATTCCGGTCTGCTTGGCCAGCCGCGTGAGTTGCGCGGCGCATTCGCGCACCTGCGCGACCGATCCGGGCGCGGAATTGAGCGGACTCGACCAGAGTGTCTGGATCGAATCGACGACGGCGACACGCGGTTCCTCGGCCTGCAGGACGGCGAGGATTTTTTCGAGGTTGATCTCGGCCAGCAAGCGGAGGGCATTCGTGTCAAGCGAAAGGCGGCGCGCGCGCAGCGCGATCTGTTGTCCCGATTCCTCACCGCTTATGTAGAGTACGCGATGCGTTCCGGAAAGCGCCGTCAAGGCCTGCAACAAAAGGGTACTCTTGCCGATCCCCGGGTCGCCGCCAAGCAGGACGACGCCGCCCGCGACGAGTCCGCCGCCGAGCGCGCGGTCGAATTCGGCGATACGGGTCGGCAGACGATCTTCTTCGCGCGCTTCGATTTCCGAAAGCGGCTGGACGCGCGCCGTCCCGGCCAGGGCGGCATAACGGTTGGCGCTTTGCGGGGCCGCTTCGACGAGCGTTTCGACGAGCGTATTCCAGGCGCCGCAGGCCGGGCAGCGCCCCTGCCAGCGGGGCGACACGTCGCCGCATTCGGTGCAGGCGTAAAGCGTCTTTGCTTTTGCCATCTTCAGGATTCGACGACGGGAACGCGCCGCGCCAGGGCGCAGAACAATTCATACGCGACGGTCCCGGAAGACGCGGCGACTTCGTCGGCCGCGAGCCCATCGCCCCAGAGCGTCACGGGGCTGCCCATACCGGCCTCAGAAATTCCGGTCAGGTCGCAGGTCAGCATGTCCATCGAAACGCGGCCCGCCGTCACCGTCCGCCGCCCGGCGACGAGAATCGGCGTTCCACCCGGAGCGTGACGCGGGTAGCCGTCCGCGTAACCACAGGCCACGATCCCGATGCGCGAGGGTTTTTGGGCCGTAAAAAGCCCGCCGTATCCGACACGCTCTCCCGGAACGATTTCCTGGACCTCGAGGATGCGGCTCGTGAGCGTCATCACGGGCTTCAAGCCAAAGTCCGCCGCGCTCCTTTCCTCGAACGGGCTTGCTCCATAAAGAACGATGCCGGGGCGAATCCAACCCATCACCGTTTCCGGATAGCGCAGGATCGCGGCCGAATTGGCCATCGAGACCGGAAGGCGCTCGGGGAAAATCGCGCGTATTTTCTGGAAACGCTCCATCTGCCAGGCGATCCCCCGCGCGCCGTCGGCGTCGGCGAAATGCGTCATCAGCGTAAGCGCGCCCAGATATCGGGATTCGAACAAACGCGCTTTCATCGATTCGATGGCTTCCAGTGTAAAGCCAAGGCGGTTCATCCCGGTGTTGAGCTTGAGATAGACCGGCAGCGGAGATGCAAGACGCGCCTTTTCAAGCGCCTCCAGTTGTTCGATGCAATGAATCGCCGGGGTCAGCGCGTAACGCGCGCACAACGGAATGTCCCTGGCTTCGAAAAACCCTTCGAGCAGGAGAATCGGCTGACCGTACCCCGCTTCGCGCAGGGCGATGCCTTCCTGGATATCGAGGAGCGCGAAGCCGTCGGCCAATCCGTTGAGAGCATGAGCGACGCGGAGCAGGCCGTGTCCGTAAGCGTCAGCCTTGACGACCGCCCAGGTTTTCGTTTTGGGGTCGGCAGCGTATTGCCTGACGCGCGCGAAATTGTGGCGAAGCGCCGAGGCGTCGATTCGCGCCCGTATCGGACGAGGCATGAAAAGCTTCCCGTAGAGACTCTGAAAGAGCGCATTTTGCCTCAATTCGAGAAGACTGTCCGTTTCCGGCGCAGGGAGCGCCCTTTCCAAGGCTCAGCCTGCCCTGCCTTTCGATGCTTCCATTCGAAGAATTCATCGGCCTATCGCGATTTCTGAGTTAGACTAGGGAGTTTTAACAAGAACGGGACGGCACCGACGCATGCCCCTTGGCTTCTATATCATCATGGCGGCGCAGTTTTTCTCGGCACTCGCTGACAACGCCCTATTGATCGTCGCCATCGCCTCGCTCCGCGCAATGAATGCTCCGGCCGGGCACGAACCTCTCCTGAAAACCTTTTTCACCGTCTCTTACGTCGTCCTCGCCGCGCTCGTCGGCGCTTTCGCCGATTCGATGCCCAAGGGGCGCGTCATGTTCATCAGCAACGCGATCAAGATCGTCGGCTGCGCCATGATGTTCTTCGGCGTCCACCCCCTGATCGCCTATGCGGTCGTCGGTCTTGGCGCCGCCGCCTACTCCCCCGCCAAATACGGCATCCTGACCGAATACCTGCCGCATCGCCTGCTCGTCGTCGCCAACGGCTGGATCGAGGGGCTGACAGTCGTCGCGATCATCCTCGGTGTCGTCGCGGGCGGCGTCCTGATCCAGCCGACCGCGCTGAGCCGTTTTCTGCGCTTTTCCGACCTCGACGAGATCACCCTGAAGGTCGGCCTCTCACTCGGCGCGACGGCGATTGCGTTTGTCTGCTTCTTTTATGTACTGGCGTCTCTCTTCAATGTCTTCATCCCGAAGACGGGCGTTCCGGACAAGCCCCTCCACGCCGGGTTTTTCGGCGAATTCGCTCACGGTTTCGTCCTGCTATGGGGCGACAGGCTCGGGCAGATTTCACTCGCCGTCACGACATTGTTTTGGGGCGCGGGCGCGACGTTGCAATTCATCGTCATCCAATGGTCGGAAAAAATCCTGCACCTGGACCTCTCGAAATCGAGCATGCTGCAAGGCGTCGTCGCGGTCGGCGTCGCAATCGGCGCCGCGTGCGCCGCAAAAACCATCAGCATGCGAAAGTCCGTCAGCGTCATTCCCCTGGGTA
>JAIRZC010000050.1 GCA_031267455.1 Accumulibacter sp.
GTATCGACGCTGATCACGAGATCGAGATTCGCGATGATCGCCGCTGTATCCGCGAAGTCCTTCACATCCGGCATCGGGTCGAAAATTTTTTCGGAAAATCCTTCGTCCCGGATATGTTCGCCCGCATCGCCCTTGGGCAGCCTTTGCAGCGAAATCCATGAAATCCCCGGAATTTCGAAGAGCGGCGCGAGTTGCGCGAGTGTCATGTTCCGCCAGCCCGCCGCGCGATAGTGCTCGCTGCCCGACCAGACGATGCCGACTCTTTTCCCGTCGGAGGTGGGGAGCCGCGCGCCCCATTTCGAGACGAAAGCCTCGGGAAGTTCCAGGTAAGGCGTGTCGGTCGGGATGCTCATCTTCGTTCCGCCCGCATACATCGGGAGCGAGAGCAGGGGAACGAAGAAATCCCACGCCTCGTCGTGTGTGTCGAAGTTCAAAAGAAGCAAGACGCCGTATTTTGCCGCAATGCCCGAAAACAGGCGAAACATCAAAAAATTACACATGTAGGAAAGGCGCGCATCCGGATAGCGCGTCCGCAGAACAGAAAAATAGCGGACGAACTGGATGTGGTCGCCAAAACCCTGCTCGGGAACGATCAGAAGGTGTTTCTCGCCGAGCGCCTCGCCGCTCCACTTTGGGCAGGTGAGTTTCGCATGCTGGGGGTGGATGCCTTTGTTCTCCGCTGCCCGCAGGGCGTGGCGCTCTTCATATTCCACCCAACCCGACTCGAAGTCGCCGAGCGAAAGCCGCATCAGGCCTTGATTGAATTTCGTCTGTGGTAAATCCGGGGCGGCCAGAAGCGCTTTCTGGAACGCTTCGTCGGCTTCATCGAAACGGTGCTCGGAATAAAAAATCAGGGCCAGGTTATTCCAGGCCGACGACAAGCCTGGATCGATTTCGAGCGCGCGCTGGAAGCACGCGCGCGCCGCGTCTCTTTTGTTTTTCCTGCTATGGCAGTTGCCGAGATTGATGTACGCCGGAGCGTTTTGGGGATCGACTTCGATTGCGCGCAAAAACTTCGCGGCCGCGCCCGAAAAATCGCCTTCCTTTTCGAGAAGTATACCGAGGCAGTTGTACGCCGCGCCGATCATCGGGTCGATTTCAATGGCTTTTTCAAACAGCCGCCGCGCTTTTTTTAATTCGCCTTTCTCCAGCATCAGTTCGCCTGCGTGGCAATTGGCCAGAGCGTTTTCCGGATCGATTTTTCCCGACGTGAAAAAAACTTCAAACGCCTCATCTCGCTTTCCAGCGTGAAAAAGCGCCGATCCCAAGCCGAGATGCATGTCCGGAGTATCGAGTCCGCGCTCGATCGCTTTTGAAAACACGTCGACCGCTTTGTCGTAGCGCTTTTCGGCTATAAGGATTTCACCGCGCAGCCGGGGCATTTCGGAAAACTCCGGAGACGCTTTTTCAAGCGCGTCGAGTTCTCTCCAGGCCGCGTCCGTTTTCTCCTGGCGCGCAAGAGCAAGCGTCAGGTTGAACGCCGCATCGATGCTGCCCGGGTCGAGAACTTTTGCCATCCGGTACGCGGCTTCGGCGTCAGGCCAGCGATTCATCTCGGCGAACATCGCGCCAAGGTCGTTATGGTACGCGGCCCGCATCGGGTTTAACTTCAGCGCGCCTTCGATCAGGGTGGCCGCTTCTTCGACGCGCCCTTGTTTATAGACGGTTTGGCCCAGAAAACGCAGAATGTGTTCGTCGGTCGGAGCAGCGTCGCGGATTTTGCGCGCGAGCTGTTCGGCTTGCGCGAATTCGCCCGACTCAAAGAGCGATACAGCGTATTTCAAAGCGCCCAACCGTCCGCCGGGCGAATTAAAGTCGCAAGTTTGCATGCCGGTCTTTTCTCCAGAAAAAAAACATCCCAACCGATTGTTTCACAATTTCCTCTTCGTCATTCCCAGGGGGAAATGTTCCGCAGGTGGTATTTACGGGCAGGGCGGTTTCCACGGGTAAGCGCGTTTCCCCGGAGCGAACGAGGCCGCGTTTCGATTCGCAAGCCGCAGGCCGTATAATCCAAGATTTGCCAGGATGAAAGTTTCATGTCGTTGAAGTTCACTATTCACGCAGTCGATCATACCATTGACGCCGCATTGCGGGACAAGGTCGATAACAAGACCAAGCCGATCGGTTCGCTCGGCCGCCTTGAGGAAATCGCGATCCGGATCGGGGGAATTCAGCAAACTCTTTCGCCGACGCTTTCCAACCCCCATATGCTGATTTTCGCGGGCGACCACGGCGCGGCCGCCGCAGGCATCTCGGTCTATCCGCAGGACGTGAGTTGGCAAATGGTCGAGAATTATCTGCGCGGCGGCGCGGGGGCCAATGTTTTTTCTCGTCAGCATGGCCTTGCGATGCTCGTCATCGACGCGGGGATCGCGCATGATTTTGGAAAGCGCGACGGCATGATCGATGCGAAGATCGCGCCGTCGGGAACCCGGAACTATCTCGTCGAACCGGCGATGACGCGCGCGCAATGCGAAACGGCGCTCCTGCGCGGCGCGGACTTTGCGCGCGGGGCGATTCGGCGCGGCTGCAACATCATGGGATTGGGCGAGAAGGGGATAGGAAATACGGGGTCATCGTCGCTGATCACGCACTTATTGACCGGCGCGCCGCTCGTCGAATGCGTGGGTCGGGGGACGGGCCTCAACGACGCTGATCTTGCGCGCAAGCGTTGCCTGATGCAACAGGCGCTTGACCGCGCAAAACTTCCTGAGGACGCGGATGTCATGACGATTCTGACCGAATTCGGCGGATTCGAGATCGTGATGATGGTCGGCGCCTACCTGGCCGCCGCCGAGGCCGGGATCACGATCCTTTCCGACGGCGTCATCGCGACTTCGGCGCTTTTGGCCGCGTCGCGGATCGAAGCGAGGGTGCTCGATTATGTCATATTCACCCATTATTCCGCCGAGTCCGGGCATGCCGCGCAGTTGCGCGCGCTCGGAGCGAAGCCCCTTCTCGACCTCGGCCTTCGACTCGGCGAGGGGACGGGAGCGATGGTCGCCTATCCGCTGATCGTTTCATCGGTGCTCCTGATCAACGAAATGGAGACATTCGACTCGGCAGGCGTCTGCAGAGGCGTACGCTAAAAGGAGCCTGCATGTCGTTTATGGCCGAACTCGAAATCTTCGTCGCCGCGATCCGGTTTTTCACCCGCTTGCCGGTTCCCGGCCCATGGGGTTTCGGTAGCGCGCCGCTCGAGCGCGCGATTCGTTACTATCCCGCAGTCGGGATGATCGTCGGCGCTCTCGGCGCGATCGTCTTTTTCCTCGCGTCGATTTTCTGGACGAAACCGGTGGCCGTTTTCGCGGCGCTTACGGCAATCATCTATACCACCGGCGCGATCCACGAAGATGGCTGGACCGATACGGTCGACGGCTTCGGCGGCGGCTGGACGAAGGAGAAAATCCTCGAAATCATGAAGGATTCGCACGTCGGAAGTTTTGGCGTAACCGCTCTGACGATTCTTTTGCTCGGGCGCTTTCTCGCGCTGGTCGAAATGGATCTCGCGCGGATCCCGGTGGCCTTGATCGCGGGTAACGCGTTTTCGAGGCTCTGCGCCGCTTTCGTCATCGGCGCGCTCGACTACGCGCGCGCCGATGGGAAGGCCAAGCCTTTCAGCAACGCTCTGGGGTGCAGGGAGAAAATTTTCATCACGCTCAGTATCGCGTGGTTCCTTCTCATTTTCATCCGTTTTGGGCAGCTGCTTTCCGGCGTCGTCCTCGGCGCGGCGGGCGCGCTGTGGCTTGCGCGAATGTTCAGGCGGCGGATCGGCGGCTACACCGGCGATTGCATCGGAGCGGTCCAGCAGATCTCGGAAGTCCTCTTCTATTTCGGTTTGCTTTTCTCATGATTTGGAATCTCGTATGGAATTCGATATCTCCTTGTTGAGCAGGGCGCTCGACGCCGAGTTGCAGCGCAGGATCGACGGCAAGGCGAAACCGCTTGGGTCGCTCGGCCAGATCGAATGCACCGCCCTGCGGATCGGACGTATCCAGCAGACGTTGAAACCGGAACTTTCCACGCCGCGCTTCATCGTTTTTGCCGCCGATCATGGGGCCTCGGTCGCCGGTATCTCCGCCGCGCCGAGGGACGTGACTTGGCAGATGGTCGAAAATTTCCTTTCGGGCGGCGCGGCGATCAATGTTTTCGCGCGAGCGAACGGGATACCCCTTTGCCTCGTCGATGCTGGCGTCGCGCACGAATTCGGCCCGCGCGAAAATCTTGTCGATGCGAAAATCAATCCAGCGGGAACGCGGAATTACCTCGAAGAGCCCGCGATGACGGCGACCGAATGCGAAGCGGCGATCGAATGGGGCGCAAACATCGCCCGGGGTCTCGTCGAGGCCGGCTGCCGTTTCATGGGGTTCGGCGAGATGGGGATAGGCAATACGGCGTCGGCTTCGCTGATTACGCATTGCCTGATCGGAACTCCGCTCGACGAGTGCGTCGGTCGTGGAACCGGACTCGACGACGCCGGGCTGGCGCGAACGCGCGAATTGCTCGCGAGCGCCGTTCGGCGCGCGAATCTTACGCCGGACGCTGACGTGAAAGCGGTCTTGCGCGAATTCGGCGGTTTTGAAATCGTAATGATGACGGGCGCGATGCTCGCCGCGGCCGAGCGCGGCGCTACCTTACTCATCGACGGATTCATCGCGACAGCATCGCTGTTGGCCGCATCGCGCATCGCGCCGGCGATTTGCGACTACTGTATTTTCGCCCATCACTCGGCTGAACCCGGGCATGCGAGCCAGCTTGCCGCGCTTGGCGCGGAGGCCTTGATTGATATGGGAATGCGTCTCGGCGAAGGCACGGGCGCGGCGCTCGCCTGGCCGCTCGTGCAAGCGGCTGTTGCCATGCTCGATGAGATGGCGAGCTTCGAATCGGCGGGTGTCGCAATGTCGGATAAATGACAGCGTTTCAGCAGATCTTCGAGTGGGGGAAATAGAGGATGCGCGTATCGCTTCGTGAGGAGGTTGTCCATTTCTTCGGCGCGATCCGTTTTTTTACGTGTCTTCCGGTTCCAGCGCGGATAGGGCACGGCGCCGAGGGTCTCGAACGCGCGATGCGCTATTTTCCGGTGATCGGCCTCATCATTGGGGCGCTTTCCGCGATTTTTTTCAGCGCCCTCTCGTCCTTTTGGCCGAAATCCCTGGCGCTCCTGGCATCGATGGCCTTGACCGCCCTGCTCACGGGGGGGTTCCACGAAGACGGCTGGGGCGACATGGTCGACGGTTTTGGCAGTGCATGGACGAAAGAGAAAACTCTCGAGATCATGAAAGATTCGCGCCTCGGAAGCTTCGGCGTTCTCGCCCTGACGCTCATGCTCGCCGCCCGGTTTTTCATTGTGTACGACCTTCCGATTTCCCGGATTCCGTCCGCGATGATTGCCGGACCTGCGTTCTCACGCCTTTGCGCGGTGCTCGTACAGCATTCGATGACGTACACGCGCCTCGACGGAAAAGCCAGGCTGCTTTCCGTGCCCGTCGGGTGGAACGGGCTTGTTTTCGCCGCGATGGCCGCTTTTTTACCGCTCTTTTTGCTGTTTTTCCGCCCGGCATTTCTCGCCGTCGTTTTCGCGCTCATGGCGGTTTTCTGGCTCACGCGCCTTTTCAAACGCCGCATCGGCGGCTATACCGGTGACTGTCTCGGCGCGGTACAACAATTTTCCGAAGCGGCCTTTTATCTCGGTCTTTCATGCGAGTCTTCCTGATTCGCCATCCCCGGCCACTGATTGATCCCGGAGTCTGTTATGGGCGGCTTGATATCGAGTGCGAAGACCCGAGTCCTGTCGCTAAAAAACTCAAAGACATTCTTCCAGAGGGCGCGCCGGTTTTTTCGAGTCCGCTGCGTCGCGCGCTGCGGCTCGCCACGGCGATTTCACCTGAAGTGCGCGTCGATGCGCGGCTTGCCGAAATCGATTTCGGCGCGTGGGAAGGAAAGCGCTGGGATTCGATCGACCCGGAATTGCTCGACGCCTGGGCGAAAGACATCCTCGGTTTC
>JAIRZC010000142.1 GCA_031267455.1 Accumulibacter sp.
GCTCGACGCACTGCCTCTGTCGTGGTGGCGCTGCCGTGTAAAATTTGTCCCATAAGGCATCCTTACAATCAGTGGATAAAATTGTACCATCAAATGCCGGGACTAAACACCTAGGAACGCTCGTCTTCATCGTAAAACTTTCCTCGGGTTGAACCCCCGGCCTTTAGACCGGGGTTTCAGGCGCGCGTTTCGGGAGGGGAGGGAAATCCCTTCCAAAACACCTTGGACCGACAGGCCTTTATGCCTGTCGCTAATTATCAAAACCATTGCAAGACGGTGTCCGCCGGACGCTTACCTCCCGGCCAGTTGCGCGCGACTATCGGCAGATACTCGCCTATAAAGAAGCCCTTTGACAACACATACCTATCACCCCTTCAACAAATCTCGCCTTGACGCGATCCGACCATCGTCAGGTAAAATCCATCATTCTCAAAAATTCCCTCAAAGGGACGCCAATCCAGCCAATCTTTTAAGGCCGCTTTTGAGTCGTCGGCGAAAAATCATTCGGAAAATGTCGTGCCGGCGACAATTCAAGAACGCAATAAACCGGCTATTCATGGAGCTTTCATACCGTGGAGCAGACACCCGATTCCGTCATGCAAATCCTTGCGGTCATCATCTTCGCGCTGGCAATCGCGCACACATTTTCCGCGAATCTATTCGAGCGCCTCGCGCACGCTCACCCGCGTCATGCGGGGATATGGCATCTGCTGAGCGAGGTCGAGGTCGTTTTTGGCTTCTGGGCGATGGTTCTCATCGTTCTCACCCTGATCTTAAGGGGAGAGCGCCAGGCTGTCTCGTATCTCGAATCGTGCAACTTCACCGAACCTCTCTTCGTTTTTGCGATCATGGTGATCGCTGGAACGCGTCCTATCCTCGCTTTCGCCGAAACTTCGGTAAGATACCTGGCGCGCTTTCTTCCGATGCGCTCCGGAATGGCCATGTATTTTCTCGTTCTTTTTGCGATTCCCCTGCTCGGTTCTTTTATCACCGAACCCGCGGCGATGACCCTGGCGGCCTTGATGTTGCGGGAGACGCTTTTTTCGAGGAAGATTTCAGATCGCCTCAAATACGCGACGCTCGGCGTCCTCTTCGTAAACGTTTCGATCGGCGGCACCTTGACGCCCTTTGCCGCGCCCCCAATCCTGATGGTCGCGGGAAAATGGAACTGGGGTTTCGCTTTCATGATAAGCACTTTCGGATGGAAATCCGCGCTCGCCGTCTTCACCAACGCGGCGATCGTCACTTTCGCATTCCGCGCCGAATTCGCGGGCATGGAATCGGAATCACGGAAGGAACGTGGCGTCATGCCTTACGGTGTCATTGCCGTCCACCTTTTCTTTCTGACCTCTGTCGTTGCTTTTGCGCACCATGTCGTCGTTTTCACGGGGCTGCTGTGCTTTTTTCTCGGTTACGCGACAGCGTACAAGCGCTACCAGGATCCCTTGATTTTGCGCGAAGCCTTTCTCGTTGCCTTTTTCCTTGCGGGCCTCGTCGTCCTCGGTGGAAAGCAGCAATGGTGGCTTCAGTCCGTCTTGATGAAGATGGATTCGTCCGCCGTGTATTACGGTACAGCGATCCTGACCGCCGTGACCGATAATGCCGCGCTGACCTACCTCGGCTCGCTTGTCGAAAATCTAAGCGATGAATTCAAGATTGCGCTGGTTTCCGGCGCCGTCGCGGGCGGCGGATTGACGATCATCGCCAATGCGCCCAATCCGGCCGGCGCGGCGATTCTGAAAGACAGGTTCCCCGAAAGTACGATACGACCGCTCGGCCTCTTTCTCGCGGCGATGTTGCCGACCCTGGTCGTCGTTCTGGTTTTCCGCCTGCTCTGAGATATCCTCCGCGCCGATGCCGAGTTTCCACGCTGGGGTTCGCGGGCAAGCGCGTATAATTCAAAATTCAATTTTTTTGCCCTATCCCGCCATGCAGGAAAAATACGATCCTCAGGAAGTCGAGCGCGCCATTCAGGCGCGATGGGAAGATACCGGCGCGGCGCATGCCGTCGAAGATATGGGCAAACCGAAATACTATTGTCTGTCGATGTTCCCCTACCCGTCGGGGAAGCTGCACATGGGCCATGTGCGGAACTACACGATCTCCGACGTTCTTGCGCGTTTTCACGCGATGCGCGGTTTCAACGTCATGCAGCCGATGGGATGGGATGCCTTCGGGATGCCGGCCGAAAACGCGGCAATCCAGAACCGCGTTCCGCCGGCGAAGTGGACCTACGCGAACATCGAGACCATGAAGAGCCAGCTCAAGCGCCTGGGTTTTGCCATCGACTGGGACCGGGAATTCGCGACATGCGAACCCGACTACTATCGATGGGAGCAATGGCTGTTTACCCGCCTCTTCGAAAAGGGGATCGTCTATAAGCGCTCCGGCGTAGTGAATTGGGACCCCGTCGACCAGACCGTCCTCGCGAACGAGCAGGTGATTGACGGCTGTGGTTGGCGTTCCGGCGCTCCCATCGAAAAACGCGAAATCCCGATGTATTACATGAGGATTACCGCCTACGCCGATGAATTGCTCGATGGCCTGGACAAGCTCGAAGGCTGGCCGGAACAGGTCAGGCTGATGCAAAGAAACTGGATAGGAAAAAGCTTCGGCTGCGAAGTCGCTTTTCCCTACGACACGGCGACCGTCGGCCTCGAAGGCGTGCTCAAGGTCTTTACCACGCGCCCCGATACCCTGATGGGGGCGACCTATGTCGCCGTTGCCGCAGAGCATCCCCTGGCGGCGCGAGCGGCTGCTGTCGACCCCGCATTGCGCGAATTCATCGGGGAATGTAAACGCGGTGGCGTTGCCGAAGCCGATATGGCGACTGTGGAGAAAAAGGGCTTGCCGACGGGTTTTTTTGTCCGGCATCCGCTCAACGGCGAAAAACTTCCAGTATGGGTCGCCAATTATGTCCTGATGGCCTACGGCGAGGGCGCGGTGATGGCCGTTCCGGCGCATGACGAGCGCGATTTCGCTTTTGCTGAAAAATATGGCATCGAAATCCGGACGGTCATTGCGTCCCGGACGGGCGTGTATACCGAGGCGGTGGCGCCGTGGATTCCGGCTTACGCCGAGCATGGCGTCTGTGTGAACTCCGGAAAGTACGACGGTCTCGGTTTCGAAGACGCCTGCGACGCGATCGCCGCCGACCTTGCCACCAAGGGGCTTGGCGAGAGACGTACGCAATTTCGCCTTCGCGACTGGGGAATTTCACGCCAGCGTTACTGGGGTTGTCCGATTCCCATTGTCCATTGCGAAACCTGCGGCGATGTTCCGGTGCCAGATGAACAGCTTCCTGTCGTCCTTCCAGAAAACGTTGAAGTCACCGGAAGCGGCAGTCCGCTCGCCAGGATGCCCGAATTCTATGAGTGCGCATGTCCCAAATGCGGCAAACCGGCGCGGCGCGAGACCGATACGATGGATACCTTTGTCGAGTCGTCGTGGTATTTCCTGCGCTACTGCTGCCCGGACAACGGTGGCGCGATGGTCGACGATCGCGTTGCCCACTGGTGCGAGGGCGGGATCGACCAGTACGTCGGCGGAATCGAGCACGCAATCTTGCACTTGCTTTACTCGCGTTTCTGGACGAAGTTGATGCGCGACATTGGCCTTTTCGGCGATTTTCGGCTCGACGAGCCTTTTGCTCATCTTCTGACGCAGGGCATGGTCGTCGCGCCGACCTTTTACCGCAAAATGCCCGACGGGAAAACGGAGTGGATCAATCCGTCCGATGTAAATCTCGAATGCGACGCGCGCGGACGCCCTGTTGCGGCGAAACGGCTCTCCGATGGGCAACCGGTTTGCATCGGCGGGATCGAGAAAATGTCCAAGTCGCGCAACAACGGCGTCGATCCACAAACGCTGATCGATAAATACGGCGCCGATACGGCGCGCCTCTTCGTCATGTTCGCAAGCGCCCCCGACCAATCGCTCGAATGGTCGGACGCTGGCGTCGAAGGCGCTTACCGTTTTTTGAAACGCCTCTGGCGCGTCGTCCACGAACACGTTTCGAAAGGTCGTATCCTTGCCTATTCGGGCGGCGCGATCACCCAGGAGCTGAAAGAATTCCGCCATCAGCTCCACCAGACGATCGGAAAGGTCGCCGACGACTACGGCCGGCGCAAACAATTCAACACGGCAATCGCGGCCGTCATGGAGCTGCTCAACGCCTGCGCTCGGATCAATGATGACGGGAAAACGGCGCGCGCTGTCCGACAGGAAGCGCTCGAAGCGGCGATCCTGATGCTTTATCCGATCGTTCCGCACATCTGCGAGACGCTTTTTATCGAGATCCGTCCCGGAAAGACATCCGGTTGTTTGTCCTTTCCGGACATCGACACGGCCGCGCTTGCGCGGGACGAAATCGAACTCGTCCTGCAGGTCAACGGAAAGCTGCGCGGATATCTTCGTGTTCCGGCGTCTGCGGATAAGTCCGCCATCGAAGAAGCGGCTGTCTCGACCGAAGTCGCGCAGCGCTACCTGAACGGAAAACCGCCGCGCAAATTGATCGTCGTCCCCGGGCGGCTCGTCAATATTGTTCCTCAGGCTTTCTCGACATGAAAACCCCGCGCGCGTTCTTTCGCTTTTTTCCCACGGTGCTTTTCGCCGCGCTCGTCGCCGGCTGCGGTTTCCAGATGCGCGGCTCTTACAGCCTGCCTTACGAGAGCATATATCTCTCGGGCGCGGACTATTCTCCGATCATCTCCGGCTTGAAGCGCGCGATAAGAACGACGAACACGCGGCTTTCCGATACGGCGAAAGACGCGCAAGCGACCTTCATATCGACGGGCGAGACCAGGCAACCGATCATCCTTTCACTTTCGAGCGCGGGGCGCGTGCGCGAAAAACGGCTGAGCTACCGTTACGGCTATCGCGTCGTCGATACCGCCGGGCGCAATCTCGTCACGCCGTCGATGATCGAACTCAACCGCGACTTGACGTATTCGGATTCGGACGCGCTCTCCAAAATACAGGAAGAAGAGCTTCTCTGGCAGGACATGCAAAAAGACGCCGTTGAACAGCTGATGCGCCGTCTGGCGGCTGCCGAATCCACTACGCCGGAAAACAACGTTCTGGATTGACCCTGGGAGTCTGTCTGATTTGACTGAATGGGCTGAAAAGTTACTCCTTACGGGCGATCCCGTTGCGTCGAAAGGCTGCTGATGCTTCTGCGCGGCGATCAGTTGGCGCCTCAACTTGAAAAGGGGTTGCGCCCGGTTTACGCTGTTTACGGTGACGACCCGCTGCTCGTGATCGAGGCCTGCGATGTTATTCGCGCCAGTGCGCGGCGTAGAGGCTTCGACGAAAGGGAAGTCCTTACCGTTCTCCCCGGGTTCAGCTGGCCCAGCCTCGGGCAGGCTGCGGTCAATCTTTCGCTTTTCGGCGGGCGCAAACTCATCGACCTGCGTATCCCGACGGGACGACCAGGACGCGAGGGAGGCGAGGCGCTAAAAGCCTACTGCGCGAAAACATTCCCAGATACCCTGCTGCTGATTACCCTGCCGGCGCTCGATTGGGCGGAAGAGAAAGCGGCCTGGCTCAAAGCCTTGGCCGACGCCGGCGCCGCTGTCAAGTTGACCTCGCCCTCGCCGCGCGAATTGCCGGCATGGATCGCCGGTCGTCTGAAGCGTCAGGGACAAAAGTCCGACGCCGAAGGTCTTCGCTTCATCGCCAGACACGTTGAAGGGAACCTTCTTGCCGCCCATCAGGAAATCCTGAAACTCGGATTGCTCTATCCTATTGGGACGCTTACGGAAAAGGAAGTGCGCGACGCCGTTCTTGATGTCGCGCGTTTCGACCTGGATGCGCTCCGTGAATCGCTCCTCGGCGGCCGTCTCGGACGGCTGACTCGGACGCTCGATGGCCTGCGTCAAGAGGGCAAAGCGCCGCCGCTTCTCCTCTGGGGAATCGCCGAGGAGGTCCGCGCTCTGCTCTACGTCAGGGAAGGGATCGATTCCGGCAGACCGCTCGATATCCTGCTCAAGGAAGCGCGCGTTTGGCACGCGCGTCAGGCCGCGTTTTGTGATGCCGTTAGGAGAATCGACGCGGCGGCGGCGCGCGCGTCTTTGATCGATGCCTCCGAAATCGACCAACTCATCAAAGGTATTGGAACAGGCGACGTTTGGAATCGGCTCCTGCGGCTTGGAATGCGCCTCTGCCCTTTGTGATCCGGTGTCATACGATTTGAAGAGAAAATCGCTGGCGACCAGGGAATGGAACTATAATCCACCCCACAGCGAATCGCTCACGTCGTATCTTCGCGCATGAAGACGGTGCGTTCCGAGACACTCGAGCGAACGATTCATGAGCGGAATTGGCATGACGAGACGGACAGGATCCCATGGATATCGCGTCGTACATGAATGACATCGGCAGGTGTGCGAGAAATGTTTCGCGGCAGGTCGCGCGCGCCGACAGCCGAACGAAAAACGACGCGCTATCGAACATCGCCGCGGCGATCCGTAAGAACGCCGAAAAGATTCTCGACGCCAACCGAAAGGACCTCTGTCTGGCGAAAGAATCAAGGCTCGAACCCGCGATGATCGACAGGCTTGCATTGACTGAAAAAAGCATCGCCCAGATGGCGGAAGGCGTCGAACAGCTTGTGTCGCTTCCGGACCCGATCGGCGAGATCAGTGACCTGAAATATCGCTCCAGCGGAATCCAGGTTGGACGAATGCGTGTTCCGCTCGGTGTTATCGGAATCATTTACGAATCTCGCCCGAATGTCACTGTCGACGCGGCTGCGCTCTGCCTCAAGGCGGGCAATGCATGCATCCTTCGCGGAGGTTCCGAAGCGATCGAAAGCAATCGCGCGATTGCCACGAGAATTTACGAAGGCCTTTCCGCCGCCGGGTTTCCCGCCCACGCCGTCCAGGTCGTCGATACGACGGACAGGGCTGCCGTCGGGCACCTGATCGCGATGCGCGAATACGTTGATGTCATTATTCCGCGTGGAGGGAAAGCCCTGATCTCGCGCCTGTTGGCCGAATCGCGTATTCCATTGATCCAGCACCTCGAAGGTAACTGCCATGTTTATATCGACGAGGACGCCGACGCGGAAAAAGCGCTGAAGATCGTCGAAAATTCAAAGACACAGCGCTTTGGAACATGCAATACGGCTGAATCACTGCTTGTCGCCCGCTCTGTGGCCGCGCGGCTTCTTCCGCCGATCACCGACATGCTCCTGGCGCGGGGTGTCGAAATCCGGGGTTGCGGGGAAACGTGCGCGTTGCTCGACGCGGCCGTGCCGGCGACCGAAGACGACTACGCGACGGAATTCCTCGCCCCCGTCATATCGGTCAAAATCGTCGCCGGGATCGATGAAGCGATGGCGCACATCGATGCCTATGGATCGCATCACACCGACGCCATCGTCACCGAGAATTATTCCAAAGCGCTTCAATTTCTGCGCG
>JAIRZC010000171.1 GCA_031267455.1 Accumulibacter sp.
CCCTCGGCCCCCGCTACGGGAACACCCGCCCCCGCCGCCGAGGCCAAACCGGCTGAAACACCCGCAAGCGCTCCGACAACACCCGCCGAAGCCGCTCCCGCGGCCCCCGCCGCCGGAACACCCGCCCCTGCCGCCGAGGCCAAACCGGCTGAAACACCCGCTGGGAAGAAATGATCTGCCGCGCGCCGAAAAACCCGGATCAAGGGCATTCGACAAACGGAAAGCCCCGCTTTTGCGGGGCTTTCCGTTCAAAACCATCGCTGACTCGCGTCGACTCGCATTCCAGGGCGCGTGTCGCAGATATCATCCTTGTCTTACTCCACGCCACGAGCGCTCCCGCTGGAATCACCCTGATCCCTTAACCGATCAGTCGAGATCGCGCCAAGGGAAGCCCTCCTTCTGATGCGCTGTTGAAAGCCGCGCCGCGCCGCCGTCAAAGACGGCGGCCAGCGCGCCGAGGGCGAGTTCGGGGCGATTGTTCTGTTCGCTCAGATGCGCGGCGACGACGTGCTGCAGGCGCGCCGTCCCGGAACTCGCCAGGAAGGCGGCAGCCTGATCGTTGCTCAGATGCCCGAATTCCCCGGAAATGCGCCGCTTGAGTTGCGGCGGGTAATCCGATCGCGCAAGCATTTCGACGTCGTGATTGCATTCGAGGACGAGCGCGTCGCACCCACCCAGAACCCGCGCAATGTGCGGCGTCACTTTTCCCGAGTCGGTCAGGATACCAAGACAATGCCGCTGGTCCGAGACGGTGACTTGGACGGGCTCGGTCGCATCATGCGGGATCGGGAACGGCGTAATGTCCAGGTCGTTTATCGAAAACGCGAGATGACTGTCGATCAGGTGAAGCGCCGCCGGCGCTTCACCCCATTTTATCGCGCCGCGACTCGTCCCTTTTGTCATGTAAACCGGTATCCCGAAGCGGCCGCAAAACCCGAAAACGCCGGAAGCATGGTCGGCATGTTCGTGCGAGACGAGAACGGCGTCGATCGCATCCGGTAAAACCGACAGGCGCGCCAGCCTCCTGACCGTTTCCCGGATGGAAAAGCCGCAGTCGATCAGAATGCGCGCGCCGACCGATTCAACCAAGAGTGCGTTGCCTTTGCTTCCGCTCCCGAGCGAGGCGAAACGCATGATTTTCAGTGTGGGCGCATCAGCTCAGCTGTTCGAAAAGCAGCCTGAGTATCCTTTTTGCCGTTTCCGATTGGCTGGCTTTTCCTTCCGCGCCTTCGGGTGAAAGCACCTGCACCCGCGTGAGCGATCCTTCGCTTTTCACATGGATCCTGAAACGTGTCGGCTGTGCCTGACCAGAGTCTTTCCAGAAAGCCAGCCTGGAAAGAAACCCTTCGTCCTTTTGATTGTCCGCTTCGGGATCAACGTAGCGAACGAAGTAAATCCCGAGCGAACGGTCGCGGTCTTCGACGGTAAAACCGATGCGGTCGAGCGCAAGCCCGACGCGCCGCCACGCGCGATCGAAAGTTTCCAGAACTTCGAGCGTCCCGGAATCGTCCTGCGCAAGCCGCGCCTGATCCGCGGGCTTTGCCTGAACCGCCTGTGCCTGGACTTCCGCGCGCTTTTGGTCCGCGCCGAGATAAACCATCAGGCGGCGAAGCATTTCGGCCTCGAGTTCGGGGTCTGCCTCGCGCGGCTGCCATTTGGTTTGCTCTTTCCCTTCGGAAACATAGAGTTCCTGCATTCCGCGATGGCTGATGAAAATATCCGTCGTCCCCGGAATCAACCCCGGTTCCATGCGGGTACGGAATTTGTCGCGTTCGGCGGTCGAATACAGGGAATCGATGACTTTGCCCAAAAGGTTGCGGAGAAAGTCGTCCTGAATCTTCGCGCGGTTCTCGGCCCAATCCGTTTCCATCACGCCGGCTTCCGGTCGCTCGATTTTGATCAGGAAACCGGTTTCCTGCCAGAAATCCCTGACCGGCCCCCATAATTTATCGGGCGCTTCCGCGACGGTGAGCCAGCGATGATTTCCAGAACGTTCGATTCGCGCTTTCTCGACCTCGGGCAAGACCACGTTCTGCGATGCCTGCCTTTCGGGTACACGCTCGTTGGCATAGGTCGAAAACGTCGCCACGCCCTTTCCCCCGGCATCGGGAACGACAAAGCGGTCATCCTGCGCGGGCGAAGTCAGGTCCGGCGGAATTTCCAGCGAGGGGACTTTGACGGTGGACGCCGATTTGTAGTCGATTTTTTTCGATTCCAGCTCAAGGCTGCTGCATGCTGAAAGCGACAGTACCAAAACCGCGCCCCCAAAACACGAAATGAATTTCATCTGGTTTCCCAATAGTTATTGGATTAAACCCGCTTCACGCATCGCCGCCCGGATGCGGTCGTAAAACTCGGGCGACAGGGGCGTCAGGGGCAAACGGATCCCAGGGCCGGAAAATCCAAGTTCGCTGCTCGCCCATTTGACGGGAATCGGATTGGCCTCGCAGAACAACTGGCGATAGAGGCCGCGCAGACGAGCGTTCAGCCCGCGCGCCTCGTCCGGGTTGCCCTCGATCGCCGCATGACACATCCGGCGCATCGGGCGCGGCGCGATGTTGGCGACGACGGAGATGTTTCCCTTCGCGCCGAGCAGCATCAGCGCGCACGCCGTCGAATCGTCGCCGCTGAAGACCGAAAAGCCTTCCGGCGCGCGCGCGATAAGCTCAAAACCACGATCGATATTACCCG
>JAIRZC010000073.1 GCA_031267455.1 Accumulibacter sp.
CAAGGAGTTGTTCCTTCCGCGCTTTTCCGCCAGATGTCGCGAACATGGATCGAAATATGATAGAAACGTTGTTTTCCGAAAAAGAGTTTTCCGAAGAAGTCGCGCGCAACGTTGCCGCCGCGCTTCGCGAAGATGTTGGCGACGGCGACCTGACCGCCCGCATGGCCGAGGGGAAACCCGCCGCGCGGGCGGTCGTCATCTCGCGTGAAAACGCCGTTTTCTGCGGGAGCGCCTGGTTTGCGCAATCCTTTTCCCAGATCGATCCATCGATTACGATCGATTGGAGCCTGGGGGACGGCGATTGCCTTGTCCCGGATCGGACGCTTTGCGAAATCCGTGGGCCGGCTTCCGCGCTCTTGACCGGCGAACGCACGGCGCTCAATTTCATCCAGTTCCTTTCGGGGGTCGCGACAAAAACCCGCCGATTCGTCGAGGTCGTCGCCGGAACGCGCGCGCGCATCGTCGATACGCGCAAAACCTTGCCGGGTTTGCGCTACGCCGAGAAATTCGCCGTCCGATGCGGTGGCGGGCTGAACCATCGTCACGGGCTTTACGATGCGATCCTGATAAAGGAAAACCACATCGCCGTGGCCGGTGGCTTGCGTCCGGCGCTCGACACGGCACGGGAGATCGCTGAAAACTCGGAAGGTCGCTGCCGTTTCATCCAGGTTGAAGTGGAAAACCTCGGCGAACTGCGCGAAGCGCTCGACGCGGGCGCATCGATGATCCTGCTCGACAATATGTCGATCAATGACATGCGAAAAGCCGTTGCCCTGACGGCGGGACGCGCTTCTCTCGAAGCTTCCGGCAACATAGATTACGGAAATGCGCGCGCGGTCGCCGAGACCGGTGTCGACCGCATTTCGATCGGAAGTCTGACCAAGGATATCCGGGCGCTTGACCTTTCGATGCGGTTCAAGTAAATATTGCGGGGTCGAGTGTCCCGGTGGCAGTTTCGTTCCGCCCGGAGGCCGTCGGCGGGGACGTGTTGTAGAATAAGCGATGCCCGCGGGCGATTCGGATACGGTTTATAGGCCCGGATATCAAGAAAAAGGAGGTTCGAATGCTGTTCGTGTTATTTTACATCGTGGCCATAGCGGTCGTCGTTCTGCATTTTACGGGGTTTCTCAGGCAGCACAACCTCGAATGGCTGGTATTTGTTCTGGCCGTTTCCGTTTTGCCCGCGGTGATCTATCTTTGATTCGTCCCCCCGGAGCGTCGGCCAGTTCCGGCAGATTTCTGGCGTGGTCCGGTGTAAAGTCCGTTTGCTTTTCCGCTCCCGCCGGGAAGAAGTCTGAAAATCGGGAAGTGGCGGTAGGCGGGCTTTCCCCATACCGGATGCGAAAAGCGTCGAAAATGCGAGCAATGCCGTAAGAAAAACTCCTCGATTTCGGGTATACTCTGAAAGTTTTTCAGATTTTTCGCTTGAAAAACACCTGTTTTGACGCCGCGATGCGCGCGGCAATCACGCACATTCGCCTGTCCAAGGGTGTCCGCCGTTTTTCGGCGGACGTAGTTCGGCGGATGGTGGCTCAACCCTGAAAGGAAAATATCAAATGTCCGCAACCATGCGCCAAATGCTGGAAGCCGGTGTCCATTTCGGCCATCAAACCCGCTTCTGGAATCCCAAGATGGCACCGTATATTTTTGGATCGCGCAGCCGAATCCACATCGTCAACCTGGAAAAGACCCTGGTCAAGTACAACGAGGCGATGTCTTTCGTCCGCAAGCTTTCGTCCAACAAGGGTCTCATCCTTTTCGTCGCGACCAAGCGTCAGGCGCGCGAGATCATCGCGGAAGAGGCGGCGCGGGCCGGAGCCCCATACGTCGATCAGCGCTGGCTGGGCGGCATGTTGACCAATTTCAAGACGATCCGTCAGTCGATAAAGCGCCTGAAAGACATGGAAGCCGTTCGGGACGACGGTTCCAACGAAAAGCTCGGAAAGAAAGACGCACTGCATATGCAGCGCGAACTCGGAAAACTGGAGAAATCGATCGGCGGAATCAAGGAGATGACTACATTGCCGGACGCGCTTTTCGTCGTCGACGTGGGTTATCACCGGATCGCGATTACCGAGGCGAACAAGCTCGGCATCCCGGTCGTCGCCGTGGTCGACACCAACCATTCGCCGGATGGGATCGACTACATGATTCCGGGAAACGACGATTCGTCGAGCGCGATTCGCCTGTACGCGCGCGGCATTGCCGACGCGATTCTCGAAGGACGCAGCCACTTGGTCGAGGAACTCGTCGAAACGATCGCCGGCGACGATTTCGTCGAGGAGATCGCCTGATTTCAGGTTGCCGGGGGGCGCGCGCCTGAGCGCTTCGAGCCAAATCCCGGCGATGCGTTGGAATTGAGGATGGCCGTTTTTCCCGCCGTCCCGAAAATGGAGAAAAAACATGGCGGAAATTACCGCGAGTCTTGTCAAGGAATTGCGTGAAAAAACGGATGCTCCGATGATGGAGTGTAAAAAAGCATTGACCGAAGCGCTCGGCGACATCGCCAAGGCCGAGGAAATCCTGCGCGTCAAGCTCGGCTCCAAGGCCGGAAAGGCGGCGAGCCGCATTACCGCCGAAGGGGTTGTCGCCGTCCATATTTCTCCGGACACCAAAGTGGCGGCCATGCTCGAAGTCAATTGCGAAACCGATTTCGTTGCCAAAAATGTGGATTTGCTTGCTCTGGCGGCAAAGGCGGCGGAATTGGTCGTCCTGAAGAATCCCGCCGATATTCCGGCGCTTTCCGCGCTGCCGCTTGGCGAGGCTAGTGTCGAATCGTCACGCGTCGCCCTGGTGGGAAAGATCGGCGAGAATATCTCGCTGCGCCGTTTTGCCCGCGTCGAAGGCAAGGGAAATCTCGTTTCTTACATCCATGGGGGCGCGAAAATCGGCGCGCTCGTGGATATCGTCGGTGGAGACGCTTCGCTGGGAAGGGACTTGGCGATGCATGTTGCGGCATCCAGGCCCAAAGCGCTGGATGTCGATGGCGTCCCGGCCGATCTGATCGAGAGCGAACGGCGCGTTGCGGCCGAAAAAGCCAGGGAGGCTGGAAAACCCGAAGCGATGATCGAAAGGATCGTCGAGGGTTCCGTTACGAAATTCCTGGGCGAGGTGACTTTGCTCGGGCAGGTTTTCGTCAAGTCCGAAGACGGAAAACAGACGGTTCGCCAGCTCTTGAAATCCAGGAATGCTTCCGTCGCCGGCTTCCATCTCTACGTCGTTGGCGAGGGGATCGAGAAACGCGCGAACGATTTCGCGGCGGAGGTC